>DATEUF010000001.1:0-5644 GCA_035283325.1 Pyrinomonadaceae bacterium
GCTACAAATGGACGTAAAATCCAGATAGTAGCGTGGGCAGGGAGAACCATTATGAGTCAAGACAAACAAAGGATTTCTGTTATTGGTGCCGCCGGGCGAATCATACGCGGCCTTGTTTCGCAGCCCTTTCAACTCCCTGAAGAGACCGAAGACGAAGAAAGCGGGACAATCTACGCTCAGCCCTTGCCGACGGAGATGGCTATCGAGAATGACTGTCCCTCTCTTTATCCGGCCAGCGGCTATTTGCAGGATGGCATTCGATTTCTAAAAGGCCGCACGATTTGGGCGATAGATGGGGGGGTTCTTACTTGGCAATTCCCAAACGGGTTACTCCTCGTAGGACGCGCCGTAGTATCACGCACAAGTTTCAGTGGCTACGAGTCCGTTCAGCGCGTGTTTGATGTTCCAGTGATCCCATTTGTTGTTTATCCACCAATGCAACCCGATGCATCGGCTCCGATGAGTGTTGAGAATCTATCAAGAGACTATTTGCAGCATGTATTGGGAAAGTTGCCTCTACCCTCGCCTCGGGAGCCGAATCGTGGTTCAACCAACTATTTTGCAGATTCTGAGGAGTTTTTAGCTTCTCTTCCAGAGTCATACTACGCTGCATCGGCAGCAAGACGTGCTGCGCTTATGCAGTACGTAGATCAGATACGCGATGCTGCTGAAACTGTCGCTTTAATATATGCGCTGCGTAATGCTGGTGCGAAAGACATCGTAATGCGCGATGGCCGAATCCACGGTGGAGCAGGTTTTCTGACCCGACTTGTAAAGCAACAGCAAGACTTGGAAGAAGGTGACAAAGGCAACGCCATAGTTCGTGAGGTCATTGAAGCTATTCGCAGCGCAGTGGATCACGGCGTTAGAGTTCTCGGAATTATCAAGCACCCACGTTCTAATTATTGCACTGGCTGGTATACTCGGAATGGCGTCGAGTCTGCTAAGTACGTTGCCTCCGACGCCTTGCTCTACTATCGCACAATTGAACCCATGCCCTCAGAACGCACTCAACGTATGTACGGTGCGGGAAAGCGATCGTGTCTATGGCAAATATGCGAGTCTGGCTATGGGCGTAGTGGAGTGGAGCAACCTGTAGATGTTCAGCGGGCCGATGGAAGAGAATTGGTTCACTGGTTTTATCAGAATACAGGGTGCTTCTTCGTCAAACCAAAAGAAGGCGTTCTTCCAATCCGTGTGGATTTCATACTACACAACAACCATTATCGGTCCTGGTTTGCCGACAATTTATCAGAGCAAGTTTACACTCTATGCACAGGCTCTGGATCGCCGCTAGGCTTGCCGCAGCCGATTGTGATAGCAGATGGCTATGCCAAAGTTCATCGTCCTGAACTTACCAGGAGTATAGATGGTCTGATTGCTCAATTTGAGAGTAGTACTGATGACGAAGACAAGCGTATCGCGCATGAACTGCGCGCCTATCTCGACATCTACTATCGAGGAGCACTTCAATGAACGAGGATCAGATGACTCCACAAAGCAGATCTGCAGAAGGAAATTCCGCCGGTTCGGCTCTGGGTGTGGCCGGAAGTGAAAAGAAATCTTCAGAAGGCAATAAGGATTATATCGGCGTGGTCGCAGGCGGATATGACGAATCAGTGCCAACGGATACCTTCAAGGTTGTCGTAAACGCTCAAGCGCCTTCACGTTTCAAAGACGAGGTTTGTCGTGGAACGATCGTGCGAGCAAATACGGAAGCGTGGAAGCGCGACGGCACAAAGTGGTCACTCACGACCTATGGCATTGTGGACGATGCGAACATTACGCCAGGATTTGCCTTCTCTAATTCGAAACAAATGGGGCAAAGCTCATACTACCGCGATGACACCTTTCGCAGCGTGTACTCCTCTACAGCAGAAGATAGTATGGAGCTTATCGTGCGAGCGGTTGGGCATGAGGATGAGCAAGGTGAACTGTACGGCCCTGTGCGCCCGCCAGAACGCGAAAGCACCGTGTATCTTGCTCAACCCGATCAGGTGCGTAGGGTGCTTATGCGGCCAGTATCCAATCTCAAGAAGTTTATGGTTGGGGCATACGCCACGCTGAAGGGACTTTATACCCCGATCACATCGCTCTCACTAGGCAAAGAGCAAATCTTTCTGCATGGCGCGATGTTTGCAGCCTCGGGGTGGGGGAAAACTGTAGCGATGAAGCATTTCATTCAGGAGTTTCTAGGTG
The DNA here is from genome assembly GCA_035283325.1 of Pyrinomonadaceae bacterium. Classification (GTDB taxonomy): domain Bacteria; phylum Acidobacteriota; class Blastocatellia; order Pyrinomonadales; family Pyrinomonadaceae; genus PSRF01. Next base: position 2,200 of record DATEUF010000001.1, read on the forward strand.
TTAGTGATCCTCCCGCTATTCTTGTTTTCAACATCAAGGGCCAAGACTTCTATGATTTAGAAAGGGAAATGACTGAAGCCCAGTGGGAGCAGATCAAGAAGAAGAATCCGGCGGTTGAGGCTGTTTGGCAAGACCGAGAATACAAACGGCAAGGTGTTCCGCCGGAACGTATAACATATTATCCTCTCAGCCAAGTCGCTCGCGGTAGGATTGGTCAGCCCTACACCCTTCGATTTTCATCCCTAAGATTTAAGGAACACTCTCTAACGCCCGATCGAGATGGAATTACCGCGCTCTTGCGATTGCTCACTGACGCTAACTTGCCACCCGCAAGCTCCGATTACTTGATTGATTACTTTGTTTTCTTTAAACAACATTTCACCTCGCAAGGAATTCATGCACCACCTGGCTCCCCGCAATCATCAAACTGGACTGGTCAAGCGGGGGACACGCTGGCAAATTTCTTGGAGACATTAGCACAAGCACGTAGGCGGGCTGGAAGTGGCAATTTTGTGATTCAGTGTTCGGAATGTGGACGAACAGGATCGGACCCTAATGTCTTCATAAATGGTTGGGCCGCAGATGCTATTTTGCGTGCCTTGGGGGGACTTGTGCGATTGAACATCTTTGACGTAGGGGATGAGATTCCTATCAGCCGCCTGTTTACTCCAGGGCACATCAGCGTCATTGATGTAGCTACGAATGACTCTCCTCGCGCACAAGAGGTCTTCATACGGCATCTCCTGCAAGCTATTTTCAACTACGCCAACCGGCGGGAGTACGAGGAGGGCAATGTTGCCTATCAGGGGTTGGCACTGTTTCTCGATGAGGCATGGCGGTTCTTTCGGAGTGAAACAGTGCTGGACGCGGTTGAGACAATCTCTCGCATGGGGCGCTCACTTCGAATCGGTCTATGGCTTGCTGATCAATCTATTCCAACTGGTGCGGCTGAGACAACCATTTTGAATAACCTGAGAACGCGGATTCTGGGAATCATGTCGGCGGAGTCCGCTACGCAGATCAAGCGGATAATGCCTCTTGATGATAAGCTAATGGCATCACTTCAAAATTTGCGTCGAGGCACGGGAATGTTCTTCAACTTGGAGTATTCGCGCCTTCCTGTGCCGTGTGTCATCCCCGCCTGTCGGTGCTATCACAGCGAAGAATCGGAGGGGTAGACTATGGCTAGAACACACAAAAGCGTTATTGTCAGATGTGTCAAAATTCAGGAAATGGGCACTAGCTGCATGGCGAAGAATTACGATTTTCCTCCGAAAGGGTTATCTTTTGTGGAAGTAAATGATGGTGCGTGGCGCATGCTTTTTGACGAAGCGCTTGATCTGATTCACTACTCAGGTTCTTGTCAACGAGTAGGCCGATGTATGCGACTGGCTGTTGTTGAGGACGGACAATGGGTAGGGGGAATTGTTCTCGGGTCAACATTCCCGAATATCTTGGTACGAGACGAGGCTGTTGGGTTACGTAAGTTTGTCACGAACTACAAAAAACGCGGGCTGAGGAATCCTTGGTCAAGGGACAACAAATCATATTGGAATAACCTACAGAGAGTCGTGAACCATGCACGCACTTTCATTTTTCCACAGTTTCAGGGTAGAGGGCTTGGTATCCGTGCACATGGCTTATTGCTTACTGAAGGAGTAGGACTGTGGGAAAAGAAATATCGAGACAAGGTTTATGCGCTAGACACACTTTGTACTGCTGATGAGTCAAAACTGTTTTTAAGCAATAATTGGATGCGGGCAGGGCAGACAAAAGGATACTCGTCGAACCGAAGCGAAGTGTTCTCGAAGCCAATGAAAGTGCTTGATGATGAAGCCAAGGGCATCAAAAACAACAGTGCCTTGCAGAAGAGTGAAAATGGCACTCAATGGTGGGTTTGGGTAATTCAGCTCAGGCGCTTCTAAACTGGCGCGCGGAGCAAAACCCATGTCGCTCACTCAAGCCGAAGCGGACTACCTGATCGGGCTGGACAAACAGTTTGTGACCGACGACGTGCTGATATTGGGCGACACCAGGTTGGAATTCTCACGGCCGGTGGTTTCCCTGGATGGTCGCGAACAGTTCATCGTGGATGTTTGGCGCGGCACGTTGAACTTGAAGAAATACAAGTTACAGTTACGCGCGCAGGTTGTGATCCCGCTGGTACGAGTGGATGTGGCAGGAGCGCCTCATCCGAATCCAGATGGTAACCTTGTTCCGTGCCCACACATTCATCTTTACCGCGAAGGCTACGACGACAAATGGGCTTTTCCGCTGACCGACTATCCCTTTCGTGATCCGGATGATATTATAGTTACCTTCGATGACTTTGCTCGGTTCTGCAACATTCAGCGAATTCCTCGCATTCAGAGGAGTATGTTATGACTACCGCGAGTGATTGCCTGACACTAGTAGATGAATACATCGCGTGGCTGAGAAAAGGTCTTTCCGTCGAGCAAATCGGTGAAGTTTGTGAGATCACCACGCCTTTCCTTGACCGTCACAACGACCAACTGCAAATCTACGTCCAGCGCGAGAACGGCAAGTACATCCTGAGCGACGACGGCTATATCCTGGCCGATCTGCGCCAATCAGGGGTCGAATTTGATACTGAGAAACGCAAACATGCGCTGGCAACCGTGTTACAGGGGTATGGGGTGACACAAGTAGAGGGGAAACTGTGGGTAGAGGCCAGTCGCGAAGACCTGCCGCGCCGCAAGCACAATCTCATTCAGGCCATGCTGGCTGTCAACGACTTATTCATTATGGGTCGGGAGCATGTTGCCTCGTTCTTCCGGGAGGACGTCGAGAGGTATCTCGTCGCCAAAAATGTGCGGTTTGTAGCAATGATCAAACTGGCCGGCCAAAGCGGATATGATCATACATTTGACTTTGCCATTCCTCCCTCGGACAAGCACCCTGAGCGGCTGGCGCGGGCGATCAATACTCCCAACCGCGATAATATTGGCGCGTTTATTTTTGCCTGGAACGACGTTCGTCAAGTGAGGAAAGAGAATGCGCGAGCATTCGCTTTTCTGAATGATGAAGAACGCAATATTTCGGCTGACTCGCTTCACGCGCTCGAAGCTTATGAAATCATCGGAATTTCATGGAGCCGCCGTGAAGAGTTTGTAGAATTGTTGTTTGGATAATCCGTCGCAATTCGCCAACTTTCAAAAAGGCCGCCCCGAGCCATGCGCCCGGGGTGGTTTGTTTTCCAGAGTAAACCGTGGATGCTCACTGAAACTTCAACGGATAGGCTTCTGGCCTTTCCAGCGCTTCTAATTCAATATCGGCGTCCAGTTGCGGCCAGTGGAACTGCGTTGGGCCGATGCGTCGGACGGCGTAGATTTGCGCGACGGTGGCATTTTGGAAGACCGGGTAATCACTGAAGGGCACAAAGTACTCCCGATCATCGGCCAACAGCCAGAAACCGTGAGCGGTG
>DATEUF010000002.1:0-11478 GCA_035283325.1 Pyrinomonadaceae bacterium
GTTGAACCAAGGGGCTGCTTTTCCCCACTTCGGTAGCGAATTGCAAGAACCGCGAAGGAGGGCGTAGCCCAAGCGCTAGAAGCAGCTGAACCCGCGAGGCAAGCCACCGCGGCACATCAGGCGGCACAGCCGTAACCACGAACAATGGGTTTCCTTTGACATCTGCCAGTACCGCGCTGGCTGGTGAACTCCGTGGCCGCCCCACTTCATCCATGTCGCGGCCACCGGGAAATGGGGCGGCCACGGAGTGCCGCCCCTACAAGCCGAGCGATTTGCGAAGAGCTGGTATGTCGGGCCGCACGAAGTTATCTGGTGATGCGTCGGTGCGGCGCTCGTATTCGAGCAGCAAACTCCCGAGCAGGTCACGACCTTCGGGGCTGGCGGCTGCTTCGCGAGGCTTCATGTCCTTTAAGGCTGGAATGGGCATATCAAACCAGTTGGCCCAGTGGCGACGATTCATCTCTTCCATTGCTTCACGCACCTCGGGTGGTGCCTCGGAAGGCGACAATAAGACGCTTTCCCTTCCTTCTTTTGCTGGATGAGGACCAAAGCTGCCACGAAGTAACGCATCCCAGTTCGAGTCGCCCGACATTTGATCGTCGACCCAGTCACTCTCAACGTTGCCACTCTTTGCTGCCGGCGTAGCACCTGCCGCTGCCGCCGCTGCCAGTTGCGATTCTATCGGCTCTATTAAAGTTCTCATGTAGGTAGCTCTCGCGCCGAGCCTGTCTACAATGTGCCGGAGAATCTTCTGAGCCCGATTAACAGAGTTGACCTCCACCACCATTTTTCGATTACTAATGTTGATCTTACCAAGCAGCACTTGGCCATCGACCTTCTTCCGGGCTGCCTCGCTGCCACCCATCCAGGGAATCTCAGCAGACATTATCCGACCATCCTTAGTCTTCGCATCCCGAAGCAGATCGCTCTCCTCAAGGCCCTCGGCGAGGTCCTTTAATGCGTGGAATGCCACATCCGGTGAGTCAATCTTGAAGTAGATCTTTTGCGGTAGAAGAGGATCACCTTCAGTATTCTGAAACGCGAAGGACTCGCCGTGACTGAAATTCAGCCTCCTGCTGAGACATGAGGCAACATTTTTTGTATTTGTTGCCGCTCCCGCATGGGCAGGGCTCGTTTCGGCCGGTGGTGGTCATCGCGGCCGGAGCTTATCGCAAATTAAGCGAGGATGAAACTCTGCAACTGATTAATCTTTTCCGCTATTGACTCGTCTTCGTAGCAGCAGGCGATCCACAGAGGCCACCGTCATTACCCAGACCAATCCTGCGGCATAGCCGGCAAGCACGTCACTGGGATAATGCACTCCAAGATAGATTCGAGAGAAGCCAATCAAGACGATTAACAACACGGCTACCGACCAGGTAATCAAACGACCTCTACGGTTTTGCATGCGGTCGGAGATTATCGCCGCTAGAGCGCCATAAAAACAGAATGCCCCTAATGCGTGACCGCTTGGGAAGCTGTATGTTTTTGGCTGCGACAACTCGAAGAAAGGGACGGGCCGAGCCCTTTGAAATTCTAACTTCAGCACCCAGATGAGCAGGGCTGCTCCCCCCATCGTAATTGCCAGAAGAACGGCAGCTCGCTGCCTTCTCAGACCCAGAAAAACCAGGAAAACACTCACCAGCATCAGAAAAGTTGTCGATCCAAGATGAGTCAATACGCGCATAATCGAAGTCAGAAAAGGCGATGAGTATTGATGAATTGTAGTGAGCACTGCGGCGTCGAAATGTTTCGTCTCGCCCTCCAGTACCCAATCAGCTAATAGCGCAAAGAGGATCAATGCGCCCACAGCTGCCGCGAAGCCAAGGAGCAGTCGCAAACTTGCCCGCCGGTAAAATGGCAAATCGAGTGTGGGTTCAGCCGAGTCTTTGGTCATTTGCAATGCCGCCAGTGAAGGTGGTTAGACGTCGGAATTTCCTCAAAAGTAACCTTACTCGTTGATTCACATCTGAACTAATACATTCAACTTTAGCAATCTGTAGTAAGGAAGGGATGCTTGCACCCGTTGATCATTGCAGACTTGAATGATTATGCATCAGCGGGTGCAAGCATCCCTTCCTGACTGCGAATCTCCTCTCGCAGCGCAAGCAACCTCGTGACTATCTCGTAAGCCGCACGTGGACGACTGAGCCGAGCTACATTTTCCCGCATCATTGCCAGACGCTCGGGATCGGCCAAAAGCTGATCAATCTTATGCGCGAGAGTGGGCAAGTTGTTGCACCGGATACCTACGCCTTCCTCGAGCAGATGATCGGAGTTGCGTTCTTCCTGTCCTGGAATCGGGTTGACTATTACCAGAACCAAACCCCTTGCAAACGCCTCTGAGGTGGTCAGCCCACCCGGCTTGCCCAGCATAAAATCAGCGGCAGCCATGTACTCGTCCATTTCAGTCGTGTATCCAACAACCTTGACAGTAACCCGTGATTCGGGCGGGTTGCTAGACACGAGTGCAAGGAGCCGGCGCCTGAGTTCTTCGTTGCGGCCGGAAATTGCGACAACCTGGGTCGCGTGTTGCAGCTCGAGCAGTGACTTGATGACATGTTCCATTGAACCGACACCGAATCCCCCGGCCGAAACGAGTATAGTGGTACCATCCGCTATGAGGCCGTGCTTCTCACGCATCGTGCGCTTGTCTTTCTTTTCGGCAAAGACCGGATCGATTGGAATGCCGGAGACGGTTATCTTTTCGGAAGGGATACCAAGTTTTTCCATGTGCACGCGCGTCTCGTCGAGCGCGACAAAATATTGTTCGTAATGGTGACAAAGCCACATTGCATGAATATCGAAATCCGTGACGACAATCGCCTGCCGGCTGGAGAGCTGCTTTTTTGCCTTAAGCCAGGAGATGATTTCGGCCGGCAGGAAGTGAGTGCAAATTGTCATCTCTGGCTGGTACTGCTTCAAAAGCTTGACGAAGCGGCGAGTATTAAGCCTGTTCAGGGCGAGTCGACGCCGTTCGTTCTTCCACGGCTGGTCCAGATAATCATAGAGCCAGCCCAGGACCTCGGGCGCGCCATTGACCATCTCGAGGTAGGCTTGCGAGTAGAGCTTGCGAAAGACCCTATTGGTGTAATCCAATGTATCGACGTGCCGGACCTCTTGTGCAGCTCCCATTTGGACAATCGCCTTTTCCAGGGCCTGAGCGGCGCGGACATGACCCGCGCCAACCGACGCGGATAAGATTAGTACCCTTTCGAACATCGTTTCACCTTTATTGATAGCTGAGCTTTTGGTGGTGGATAAGTGCGCGGGCTAATCTCGCTGAGGCAGAATACATCAGACATCCGGCATAGATTAGAACGACAAGAGCGGCATTATCTCCGGGCTGTCGTTGTTCATCATTCTAGCAGATCGATAGTTAACGTTCTGCAATTTTTCGTTAACGGCGCCTTTCAGCCAGGTTATCAGCGTGACATCTGCGCTGCTGTGCATTAATCGATGGAGCATCAAGACACTAATTATCTTCAACGCGCGCTCTTGTTTGCGCCCTTCATCTTCCTCTGCCATTTCTGGAGGAATCGCCCGGTTTCGTCGACTGGTTCAACGCTCACGTTACTCGGGGAATAACATCAGGAACCTTTGGGCGAGTGAACTTTTCGGCCCTGGTAATTACGGTAATAGTCATCGGGATGGAATGGTTGTCACCTCCTTCATGGCTACCTTATTCTGTTTCGATCGAGTCGGCTATTTTGAACGTTTTTGGGGGTCGGCAACCATTTACTGAAGGATCAGTCAATTATGAAACGTGAGTTCTTGCGGCATTGCCTGGCAACGCTCGCTTACCGTGGGGCGAAAGTACTTCGTGCTGTACCTCCCGACTTTGGAGAATTTCGCGCGAGCCCATCGACGCGTACTCCTAGTCAAATTCTGGCCCATCTCGGGGACCTGCTCGACTGGGCCTGGTATTTGGCAAAGGGTGAAAAGGGTGGACAAAACACTGAGCCGCTGGCATGGGAAGCGGGAGTCGAGAGGTTTTTTAGTATGCTAAAGCGTCTTGACGACTACCTTGAATCGCGTGAGCCACTTGCATGTACCGAGGAGCGGCTATTTCAGGCCCCTATCGCCGATGCCCTAACTCATGTTGGTCAGCTAGCGATGTTACGCCGGATGGCAGGAGGCCCTGTTCGCGGAGAGAACTATTTCAAGGCTGAGATTCAAACGGGCCGGATTGGGCCAGATCAGCCCCCAGCGGTTTTTGAGTTTGATTAGACCGTTCGCGGCGCCTCCTTGCTATCGCGCGGCTTGCCGCCTCCCTTGCGGTATGCCTCCGGCTTACCGGGAGGCTGCTACTCTGAAATCCGGCTCCGCCGTAATACTGGCGGTAGCCCGGGTCCACCCTCAACACACGACGGTCACCCCCTTTGAGTAACGAATAGCTCTCATTGGAAAGAGGTGACAAGTCCCCCGCACTCCAAGGAGTTGTGTGTAAGGCAATTTCTCGAGTCGGAACTCGCGCGCGAAAAAGTCACCCTGCGAGAGGTGAGGCAGGAAGTTGGTCATGAGTATCACGAAGCCGTCTGGATGCTCAAATTGACAATTACTCAACTTAATTCAGAGCTGCGATGGTTGAACCAGGTTAAGCGCCAGTTACTACATCGTGCTCCGGCGCGGCGCCCAAGGAGCGTTCACGAGAAGTCTCATTAGGGCTCCCGCAGATTCTGAGAAGTTATTGATAATCTCTTGATAGATTTCTGAGGTCGCTTATCGACGGAAATAGTGCTTGACATTGGAATCAGTTCAAAGGTTTAGAATTAGCCTGATGGATCCCAAGGCTCCGAAAAAGGGATTTTGGCGGGTTGGGCAACTGGCAAGGGCCGCGGGTGTAAGCACCGACACCATCCGTCACTACGAGAGGAAAGGAGCACTCCGAGCAGGACGGTCTGACAACGGTTATCGCGAATACCCTGAGGAATCGTTAGAGCGCGTAAAAATGGTCAGGCAAGCAATGGCGATCGGGTTCACACTTGACGAACTGAGCGCCGTCTTCAGGGTTTTTGATAGCGGCGGGGTTCCCTGCCAGCACGTACGAGGCCTCGCTGCCAACAAGCTCGCGGAGATAGAAGAACACCTGCGGGAAGTGATTGCTCTGCGCGACAAACTACGGGAATCGTTAAAGGGTTGGGATGGTCGATTGGCCAGTACTGCCCCCGGTCAGCGGGCCCGTCTGTTAATGGTCCTTGCTGCCGGTGACAGTGACAGCCATTCATCAAAAACTCGAACAACAAGCAAACCTGGATTCAAAAAGAAAGGGTAAAAGAATGAGTAACAAAGCCTACATATATCTTGGTCTTTCGATTCTGGCAATCAGCTTGACAAATGCATTACCTGTTCAGGGACAGCAATCCGGAAAAAAGCATTGCGCTATGACGCATAAGCACATCGACGCCATAAATGCGCGCGGCGATAAAGAGATGGGTTTCGAGCATTTGAAGACTACCCATCATTTTTTGCTGGCCAGTGATGGAGGAGCTATTCAAGTCGAGGCAAACGATGCAAATGATAAGCAGAGCCGGGATCAGATCCGTCAACATCTGCAGCACATTGCCACGATGTTTGCCGATGGCAACTTTAACACTCCAACGGTAATCCACGCGCAAGCACCACCCGGAACTGAGCTTATGAAACAACTGAAGTCCGAAATCAGCTATCAGTTTAGAGAGACTCCGCGTGGAGCAACGGTTCGTATTACCACCCGCAACCCGAATGCCTTACAAGCAATTCACGATTTCCTGCGATTTCAGATCAAGGAGCACATGACCGGAGACTCACTGGAAATTGTACCTGTACGATAAGGCCCAAACTTGACAAAGATGCTCGACCATTAGAGGTCGTTTCGTTTGGGCTTTGACATCTTTCCCACTACTGAGGCCAATTGACTGCGTGGAATTAAGCGCTCAGCGAAAGCTAGCAGCTTGTTTGCGGTGCCGGGAATCACCAAGCCTCCGCCTTGAGCAAGTTTTCGCAATGTTGCGTTCACCACTTCTTCATAAGACTGCTCGCCACCGGGAAATGTTTTCTTCACCAACGTTCCCTCAATATCTTCAGGCGACACTCGCAAGCGGCCAGGACAGACGGTTACCACGGCTACACCATAGCGACGGATTTCGGATTCCAGGGCCAGTGAGAAGCTTGTCAGAAAAGCTTTCGCGGATGAATAGATTGTGGCATATGGAATTGGTTGCAGGCCCGCCAGCGAAGACACGTTGATAACCCCACCCTGGCGACGCTCAATCATCGGTGGAACTAATTTGTAAACCAACTCAACTACCGTGGCATTCTGCAAACGCACGGATTCCATTTGCCGCGCGAGATTCATTTCCAAAAACCACCCCTCGTCGCCAAAGCCGGCATTGTTCACCAGCAGATCTATCCGCATGTCGCGCTCCAGCAACTGTTCTCCGAGGCGCAGGCCCGCTTGGTCCTTTGCCAGATCGATTGCGATCTGGTCGACCTGAACACCATGAGCGCTAGTAAGCTCTTTTGCGAGTATTTGCAGCTTGTCTTCTGAGCGCGCTACCAGAACAAGATTCTGATTGCGCCCAGCGAGCGTTCGTGCAAAGGACCGGCCCAACCGGCGTGAGGCGCCTGTAACAAGAGCATACCCTGGCTGGGTCATCTTATTTAATGAAGTTGTTTCAGAACTGTTGGAACGACTGTTCGGCTTGCCTTGCCGCTCGAGGCTTACGGCCATAAAGACGCTGGCGCACATGCGCCGGGTAACGAGTTTGGAAGACGAAGTCAAATAACCCGCTGCTGGTACCAAAGCCTCTGGTGATGCCCTGAGAAGTGTGATGATAGCAACATCCAGAACGGTATTCCGCCAAGATAGAAGCCGACGGCCCTATAGGGATGGTTCGATCTCAGCGCTAGTAGCAGTAAGATTGCCGAATAAGAAGTGTAGAGCGCCGTTGTTTTGTAGAGTTTGCGGCCGGAGATTCGTTCCTGCTCGCGCTGATAGGTCCGGTAAGGCCGTAATTTCTGACGCTGCGCAGACCCAAGGAACCCAGGTGTCATAGAGACTTGTGCGCCTAAGAAGAATGTTAAATAAGCCGAGCGAGATTTTGGCCGAACTGGCTTGCGCTCGTCAACCAGAAAAGGCTCCGGACCGAAAGGCCGGTTCGCCACTTGAACGCCGAAAGAACGATGTGTAAGTTGTTAACATACTCCCTGAACTCAGTGGCTCTGAAGTTTGAAAGGCTGTAGACCTCCTAATCAGCCATTTGCTCGAGGCCCGCGGCTCGCTCTGCCTTCTTCTCCGGCACTTCTGTGAGTGTTGCTTCTGTTAGTAACAACACACTCGCTACAGAGACCGCATTTTCCAGCGCAATGCGAACTACTTTTGTTGGGTCGATGATGCCTGCTTCGACGAGGTCGCAATACTGCGCACGAGCCGCATCAAACCCGTAGTTGCCGGCGCCGGCGCGCATCTTGTCAACGACAACTCCGCCATCCACGGCCGAGTTTTCCGCAATTTGCCGCGTGGGCGCTTCAAGGGCACGTTTAAGAATCAGCAAACCTGTGCGTTCGTCGCCCTCGCATTTCGCCGCCTCCTCTTCGACCGGACCGATAGCACGCAAGAGCGGGAGGCCGCCACCCGGAACAATCCCTTCGGCGCTGGCCGCCTTCGCCGCGCTAATCGCGTCGTCAAAACCTTCTTTGCGGCTCTTCATCTCCGCCTCAGAAGGGGCGCCGACTCTGATGACCGCCACACCGCCGGCCAACTTTGCCAGCCGCTCTTCAAGCTTCTCGCGATCATAATCAGAGGTTGATAGTTTGATTTGTCTTCGAATCTCGTTGCAGCGCGCATCGATGTTCTCCCTGGCGCCGGCGCCTCCAATGATCGTCGTTTTCTCCCGGTCACTGACGATACGCTTCGCCTTACCAAGGTCATTGATTGTCACGTTTTGCAACTTCAAACCAAGCTCTTCAGAGATCAGCTTTGCCCCCGTAAGGATTGCGATATCTTCGAGCATTGCTTTGCGCCGATCGCCGAAGCCGGGCGCCTTTACCGCCGTACATGGCAGTACGCCTCGCAGCTTGTTGACAACGAGAGTTGCCAATGCTTCGCCCTCGACTTCCTCGGCAACGATTAACAGCGAACCACTCATCTTGGCGACCTGTTCAAGTAGTGGCAACAGATCGTTCAGGTTGTTGATTCGTTTGTCATAAAGCATGATGAATGGATCCTGAAGTACTGCTTCGAGCTTCTCTGGTTCAGTAATGAAATAGGGGGAGAGGAAGCCGCGATCGAATTGCATTCCCTCCACGACTTCGAGCGCTGTCTCAGTGCCCTTTGCTTCTTCAACCGAGATGACGCCCTCTTGCCCTACCTTCTCTACAGCGTCGGCCACCAACTCACCAATTGATGGATCATTGTGGGCAGAGATGGTCGCAACCTGAGCTCGCTCTTTCCGGCTGGCGACAGGTCGTGAGATCTTGCGCAGCACCTCAACGGCAACTCGCAGGCCGCGATCGAGCCCGCGTTTCAGATCCACCCCACTAGCGCCAGCTGCTACGTTGCGCACTCCTTCGGCAAAGATCGCGTGCGCGAGAACAGTGGCGGTGCTTGTGCCGTCGCCAACTTCATCGCCGGTTCGTTCCGCCGCTTCGCGCATCATCTGCGCGCCAAGGTTCTCTTCGGCGTCTTCTAGCTCAAATTCCTTTGCGATTGTTACCCCATCATTGCAGACAATTGGTTTTCCCCATTTCTTTTCGATCAACACGGATTTCGATTTCGGACCGAGCGTTACACGAACGGCGTCGGCAATTGCAGTCGCGCCTCGCAGGATTTTCTCTCGCGCTGCCGACCGGAAAAGGACGTGTTTGTAGGCCATAAAGAGCGGCTCCTTTCGTTAGATATTCACACGATAGGTTGCAATGCATGTGCCTGCAGTAGGTTTGCGCGTGACGGCTAGTCCAGTCGAGTGCTTTGACTTACTTGCCGTGGCGGATTGCGAGTTTTCCCCCAAAGTCCGACGAAACTTTCCACAATCAAAAATGTGAAATGAGTGCTTATTCGAACAATCCATGGTCAATGGTCACGGTACGTCCATTGCGTCGTTATCAGGAGAAAAGCGAGAGCTTAAGTGTGTTCACCGGCTGCTCATTTCTGACGAAAGGAATGGCGGGGAATTCTTGTCAGGAGAGAAAATACATGAAAGTAAAAGACATAATGACCACGAACGCGAAGGCGTGCACTTTAACCAATAATCTTGCGCAGGCGGCAGGATTCATGTGGGAGAACGACTGCGGGATTCTTCCTGTTGTTGCCGAAGGTGGGAAAGTCGTCGGACTGGTCACCGACCGCGACATCTGCATGGCTGCGGCCATGAAGAATCGCAACTTGGAGAACATCGCAGTTGAGGACGTGATTACCGGAAGAGTCTTCAGTTGCAGAGCGAACGACGACGTTCGGACTGCGCTCAAGACAATGCAGGAGAACAAGGTTCGCCGGCTCCCAGTTGTTGCGGCCGACGGAACGCTTGCAGGCATTCTGTCGGTGAACGATGTCGTGCTCAGAGCGGAAGAGCCAAGGGAGAAAAAACACCCTGAGGTTTCATACAAGGATGTCGTAGACACCTATAAGTCGCTTTGTGCCCGCCGTCTTCCGAAACAAGAGGCACGAATGGCGGCAGGCGCCTGAAGCGATATCTTCGAGGGTCCACAGTTGCCGAAAAATAGATGTTTTGCACGCACCCTACCGAGCGCATAAGCGTCGGTCGTGAAAGGGGGTCTATGAATAAAAAGAGCGACAGTGAAATCAAACTGCAGGTGTTGCGGGAGCTTAAATGGGATTCACGCATCGGCTGGGCACAGATCGGCGTGGAAGTACGCCATGGTGTGGTGACACTAAATGGCTTAGTAAGTTGCTATGCGAAGAAATTGGCTGCTCAGGAGGCTGCCCATCGCATAGCCGGCGTGTTAGACGTAGCAAACGAGATTCAGGTCAGACCGGCCTCAGACTCTGTCAGAACTGATGAAGATATCGCTCGAGCAGTTAGACACATCCTTGAGTGGGATGCGCTTGTACCCGATGAGCGAATCCAGTCAACAGTATCAGACGGCTGGGTAACACTCGAGGGTGACGTTGATTTCTGGCGTGAGCGTGAGGATGCGGAACGAGCTGTCTTGCGCCTGGAGGGTGTCATCGGCGTAATTAATAAGATTCGCATGTTGCCCAGGCAGGTCGACCCAATTGAACTGCGCGAGGGGATTGAGTACGCGCTCGAGAGACGTGCCTGTCGAGAAGCCGAACGACTGCGAATCGAAGTTAATGACGGCACCGTCGAGCTGTTTGGCCGAGTACACTCGTGGCAGGAGAAACGCGCAGTGCTTGGTTCAATCAGTCATGCGCCAGGAGTGCGCGAACTGCGAGATCACCTGCGAATAGATCCCTATTTCTAGATCTGCCCGACAATCGGTGGGTGTAGCCAAAAATACTGAGAAGGAAATATTCAAACCAATAAGTGTGCGATTTAGCTGCAATTATGCGCAGAAAGGAAGAGGAACGATGAGCAAAGAGAAAGAAACCGTGAAGGCGTCAACAGAGCTGCAGAAGCCTGTCAGCGCTAGGCCGCTGGAAGCACTTAGTCCGTTTAGCTTCATGCGGCATTTTGCGGAAGATATGGAACGGCTGTACGAGGGTTTTGAAGGACTTCGTTTTCCCAGTTTCTTCGGGAGAGAATTCTTACCTTTCCGGAAGGAATTTGAACATGTCGACTGGGTGCCGAAAGTTGAGGTCTTGCAGCACAACGAAGAATTGACCCTGCGCGCCGAGCTTCCCGGTCTCACAAAGGACGACATAAAAGTGGAAGTAACTGATAAAGCGCTTACACTGTCCGGAGAACGCAAAGAAGAGAAAGAGGAGAAGCGCGAAGGGTACTATCGCACCGAGCGCAATTACGGTAGCTTCTATCGCCGGATCCCGCTACCCGAAGGTGTCAATACTGACAAGGTGACGGCGACTTTCAATAACGGTATGCTGGAAGTAACGCTGCAGGTACCGAAGAGCGAGTTACGGAGTCGCCGCGTGGAGATCAAGGAAGGCGAGAAAGCTGCAATTGCAAAGGCGGCGACCGTCAAATAGCCCAAGCGCCTAGGGTGAGTAAGAATGCCACCCGGAGACGATCGCAGAACTACGACCCAAGTGGCACCCCAATATTAGACCGGAAGAGGTAGCGATCGCGACCACGTAAGAAACTTCTGTTTCCAATGCCTGCGGTCGCTACCACTTCCGGTTCTGTAGTTTCAAAGTATGCGCTTCTTCACTTCTTTCTTGTTGGCTGTTTGAATTTGACGACGCAACTTAGGGAATCGATGTTTTTTACACGAAAAAAAGTAGTGGTGATCGGCAATTACGAACGAATGATCTTGTTCGCCTTATTGGTAATGAATCCAACGATTGCCGCTTCACAGTCCCAGCACCCTCTGCAGCGCGCGCAGAAACAGCCCGCGCTG
>DATEUF010000003.1:0-2243 GCA_035283325.1 Pyrinomonadaceae bacterium
ACCCTCCGGAAGTTCTGAAATAAAACCATGTGCGTTCGCAATCTTTGCCGCCTCGACGACCCGATGCATTGAATGGCCGTTTCTCCCAAAAATAATGTTGTCCGCAACCGTGGCGTGGTAAATAAAGGGGTCTTGGCTGACAAAGCCAATCCTGCTCAACCAGGTGTCTACCTTGAACTCTTGGAGCGACACGCCATCTATCAATATCCGGCCACCGGTAGCCTCATAGAGTCCAAGGATCAGGTTTATCAGGGTGGTCTTTCCTACTCCAGATGGGCCTACTATTGCAGTAACCTTTCCCTTCTCAATCGTAAGATTCAAATCATCGAATAGGATTTGTCGGTCCTCATAGCCGTAGGAGACATTTTCAAGGTCAATACTCTTTTCAAAGCTAGTCAATGCTTCAGTCCCATCCTTGCGCCTGGGCATTGGCCCAGTAAGCTCGTGATATACTGACTCTGCCTCGGGGACCGCCCCCAGCAATTCCATCCGCATCCGGCCTAAATTGGTGACAGCAGGGAGAAGCTGAACCAGAGCCATAGCAAAGACCCCGACCTTCGGCAGTGCCGTGCCAAAACCCTGCGGACTCATAAGACGCAAAGCCAAAAGCAGGCCGAGCAGGAGGGCCACTGCACTGAATTCCATAAGGCTCTTCGGCACGGCAAGCCAGATCATATCCTTTGCGTACAGTCGGCTAAATATATCGTTCTCCGTCCGAAACCGCTCGAGCCAGTACTTTGCAGTCCGATACGTGCTAATGTGGCGAATCCCGTTTAGGAACTCGTTTGTGATTACCGTCTGGGCCGCGCTCGCATTCGCCCGGCCCTTCCCCAGGTGGTATGACACGCGTGCCGAAAGGCGATGAATGACAAGATAGTAGACGATTGCAAGAATTGCCAAGGCAAAGGTCACAAGTGGAGATACGAAGAAAAGAACGAAGATAATCGCTAGAATCTTGAGAAGTTCAGTACCCATCTGAGGAACGCGCAGCAGCAGCAGGGCCACTTTGTGAGGAGCGGTCAGAGTATTGTAAATCAAATTGCCTTGCTTGCTTTTGAGGAAGAATTCGTAACGGGCATCGGCATACCTCTCCATCGTCCGGTTTTTGACATCGTAGAGAACCCTCCCACTCGCGCGTGCAATCAGGCCTTCTCGGAGCGTTGTAAGAGCCGCTTTTAGTCCATACAACCCGACTAGGAATGCGCACGCCGCAACGATCGGATCCGAAACTGGAAGGAGCTGAACAGCCTCCGTGATAAATCGAAGGATTCCACCCGCCTCCTGCGCCGACTGGCCCAGAATAGATGAGAATACGGGGAAAAAAGCGGCTAGGCTTAAACTCTCTACGACAGACGCACAAAGCATCACAATCAGAATTCCGCCGTACAGGTATTTATACGGCCTTAAGAAATACAACAACACCTGATATCGCATATACCTCAACTTCTTAGGCCTTTAATTCTTGGGATTTCGCGCCAGCATTGGCAAGCAGCCACTCAGCCAACTCAAAGTCCTCCTGGCTGTCGATGTCCACACTTCGGCTACGTGGCATCTCGAAAATTGCGAAGCGGCCGACTTGAAACTGATTATCAAAGGTGTCAAGTATCGAGCGTCGAACAATGTAAACCGCCCCATTCAAGGCATACACCTGAGGTGAGTCTTGCCGTCGGAAGCTGTTGCGCATCAGTGCCGAGCATGGGCGAACAAAAGGGGCAGACCCCGGAACTATTTCCACCATGTTGAAGTACGGGCTGTCGTGTGACACCACGGCCGTGGCACACATGTCCGCGTCAAGCTCCCTGAAACGGAGGATACACGCGTCGATGTCGCTTCCTGTCCGGAGTGGCGAAGTGGGCTGTAACAGTCCTACAGCACTAATCGGGTGAGACTCGATCCGCTCCCAGTATTCTACTGCGTGACGAACTGCCAGCCACACTGAGGCCTCGTCGCTTGCCAGGTCGGGCGGACGAAGAAACGGAACCTTGGCACCTGCTCCCCGCGCAACTTCGGCAATCTTTGGATCGTCCGTTGAAACCAACAATTCACCAAGAAGACGACTTTCCCGCGCAGCGCGTATTGTATGGGCGATGAGCGGCAAACCACCAAGTAGTCGGAGGTTCTTTCCAGGCAAACCTTTTGACCCACCCCTCGCTGTAATCACTCCCAAGACCATCTTGCCTTCAAACCATCCCCTGCGAGGATCCGTGTATACGTACCTACGGTGTGGTTACCCGGTGACGCAA
>DATEUF010000004.1:0-24173 GCA_035283325.1 Pyrinomonadaceae bacterium
CACGAGGGTCGACGCCTACCTTGCGCGGGCCACGCAAGCCAGGGTCAAAGGCGAACGAGACAGGGCTATTACTGAGTATCGCGTGGCACTCAGCAAGGAAGACAATGCTCACACCCATAAGCTTCTGGCTATAGAGCTGAGCAATGCGGGAGATAGGACTAGCGCACTGCAGGAGTTTCGCCGAGCAGAAGCGGAAGGCGAACTTGATGACTCAATCGCCTATCACATTGCTGAACTACTTAATTCGTTAGATCAACCCGCCGAAGCAAAGCTTGAATACAACAGGTTTCTCAACAGCAGAGCGTGTACTCAGGACTTGCCTGATGTCCGCTGCGCCGGAGCGAGGACCCGACTTCAAGCCAAATAGTATCCGCAGATTCCGCAGATTTCACGTTTTAAAGCGTTAGAAAACGTTGGCGATTCTCCGCTGCTCTCTGTCGGGAACTCTACCATTACCTCGGAGCTCTACACCGTTGGCTTTTAGCAGGGCCACTGCTGTTCTATCAAGCGGTCTCTGAGGCGCTTATTTTGCGCTCTTATTCTTGAATCTGGGAAATCTGCGGAATCTGCGGATTATGCTGAGTTGCGCGTTCCTGGGCCATTTGAGCTGGAGTCTTTTGAGGATGGCGCCAGTTGTCAAGAATACCTACTTGATGTACACACTGCAGCGTGCATGTAGGCGCACACCACTTCTCCGTGTTGTACTCACGATCGAAATCTTCCATGGTGTACTGGTCGAGCGGGATTCCGGGATAGCCGCGCTGTTGAGAGCACCAGTGCACCAGGCCATCTTCGCAGATATACAGGTAGCGAGCGCCGGCGCGGCAACGCCAATTGTAGGGCTTGCCTTCTGCGATGCTGTCCTGGAACCAATTCAGGCGAGCATGATCTTTGTTACCCAATTTCTTGACCTGTTGAAAAATCTCCTTCTCTTTCGCAGAGAGTGGCTTCAATGTGCCATCGACATCGTGAATTACGCCAACCGTGGTGGAGAAGCCGAGTTCAACAGCCCGCTTTGCAACGGTGAGCGCATCGTCAGGGTTCTTAATGCCTCCACCGATGACCGAATTTATGTTGACGTGGAAATCAGCAAATTCGGAAAGGAACCGCAGCTTCTTATCAAGCACTCGCAAGCTCTTTCGTGAAACTTCGTCAGGCTCGACGTTATCAATACTGATCTGCAGGTATTCCAAACCGGCCTTGTTCAGGCGCTTTATTCGCTCGGGAGTAAAGTAGTAGCCGTTTGAGATCAGGCCGGCGATCATACGGCGGCTCCGGATGTGATGAATGATATCGTCCAATTGGGGATGCATCATTGGCTCGCCACCCGAAATCGTTACTACAGACGTGCCCAGAGCGGCGAGTTTATCAAGCCGGTGCTTGACTACTTCCAGAGCCACGGGCGCCGACACGTGGTCATACTCATTACAGTATCCGCAGGCAAGGTTGCACCTGCGCATCGGAATCAGATGGGCCAGTACGGGGTGCCGGCTGGTGGCCAGGGCCCTGCTGATGAAACTGGCCTCGCGTAGTTTAAGTCGAAGGAAAGTGGCTTTTCTCATCTCAAAGAGACGCCTAAGGACTCACAGTTGCCCATGCCGCAAATGCACCTGTTGGACGCAAAGGATATGCGACAGGGCGGTCGAAAGGCAAATTCAGAACTCTTCAAATGGCCCAATGGCAAGCAACAGAAGAGGCTCTTTCCCTTCTTCCATTAACGCCAAAAGAAGCAAGGGGCTCGTCATTTACGACAGAGCCCCGTGCTGACTGGATTATTGGTTTTGCCTAACCCTTCACAATCTTGATGTTGGAGTCGAGCTTGACGCTGAATTCCTCGCCGGAGACTTTAACGTTGCGCTCCAGAGCACTCAGACGCATCGTTGTTGCGTCGTCATTTTTTTCCACAATCTTGGTCTGGACCGGCATCCCGGAGGAATCCACCCAGATTTCCGCATATTTGAAGCTCGCATTGCCTTTGGGCACAAGCATCAAATGAATCGTGCTCACGCCGCCCCACAACGTTTCCTCGCGCACGTCCTGAACGGGCTGGAAACGAGCCTCAAGTTGCGTCTTGGTCATATACATCAGGTCAAGAATCCCACCAGCGCCTGCCTTACCGCGCACAGAACTGGACTTGCCTACGATCGCTTGATTCAAGCGCGGCCGGAAAAGGGTGTACTTTCCATTGGTCACTGCCAGAATTTCATGTTGTGGGCTGCGCCACTCGATTCTCACCGAAGCCTCTTGCCCACTACCCGGCACATATAGCAGGACTCCGTTGTACCGCTCAGAATCCCGCAACTGCGCGTTATACTTCTCCATGCTCAAATTGCCGCGCAAAGTCTTAAGGCTCTGACGGTTGCGCTCCATTCGATTCAGCACCGAGCTGACCAGGCCTGCGCTCTGCCCAGTCACTTTTGTCGGGGAAACGACGGCAAATCCTATGGCCAGAAATAACGAAAGAAAACTCAGGGGAATAATCTTCTTCATACCGAATCCTTTAAATTATGACTCCTTCCCTTAGGGAAAAACCCCGCAATTATAGGAAATGTTTAACGAATGTCAATCTCGTAACCGCGCACCTTGCCCTCTTCGTCCAATAGTTTTCGCACTGCAAGTACCTCTACTTCAGGTCGTTTGGTTATCGTGCGCAAGTGTTGCTCCAGAAGTGACTTATCTCCCTTTATATCAATCATTTCGGGGCCGATAAGCAAGGTCGACACGGGTATTTGATGCGCGGCTCCACGCCCCCGTTCGCTGTTCTGAAACCAGTCCTTGGGAGTGAGAAAAATGAAGATCAGGATGATTACGCAAAGAATATCCCATTGCCAGGAGTTCCGTGCGTAGTTCCAGAGGAAGATTTTTTTGACTGCATTGAACAAATACGACACCTGCTACCGGGGACTTGAAGCAAGCCGCAGTCCATGGGGCCGAAAGCCCGGGGCAAATGAATTCTAACCCGCTTAATGCTTTGTGTAAATGTGATTTATTACATCTGGACGGAAACCGAGGGCCCGACAATATGACCGTCACGCATCTGCACTATTCGTCGGCACATTGCTGCAGCTTCCGGATTGTGTGTAATCATCACGATTGTCTGGTTAAAACGGTAATTCAGCTCCTGAAACATGTTTAGTACAAGGGCAGAATTCTCTGAATCGAGATTGCCGGTGGGCTCATCAGCAAGAACTATGGCCGGGCGAGTCACGACCGCCCGAGCGAGCGCGACGCGTTGCTGCTCACCCCCGGAGAGTTCCAGCGGCTTATGATGGAGTTTATTTTCCAGGCCCAAGAGGCGCAGCACTTCCCGCCGCCGAGCAGGATCTTCCTCACCGTTGCCATGAATGCGTTCGGCAAGGCGGAGATTTCCCTCGGCCGTAAGGGTGGGAAACAGATTAAACCTCTGAAATACAAAGCCAATCTTGCGCCGCCGGATATCCGTTCGCTGAGCATCGGAAGCCGCTGTGAGATCTTCGCCGTCAACGACGATGCGGCCACTCGTAGGCGTCAAGAGTCCGCCAAGCAAGTGAAGCATTGTTGACTTGCCGCATCCCGATGGCCCCATGATAGCGACAAATTCGCCTTCTTCCACTTGAAGAGAGACTCCCCGCAGTGCGGGCACATCAACCTTGCCGACCCGATAGGTCTTCACCAGGTCCTCAGCATTTAAGATGATCCTCATCAATAATCCTGGGCTACTTTCTGGTTTGGCGGTTGTCGAGATCCACCTCGGGCAGTTGCCAGCGATTCTCCAGCACAAAGGCCTCGGGCCGATAATCCTTGTCAAGTTCGACTGAAGAGGGCGCCTGATAAGTGATATTGAGTTTATACTGATCCTGAGGTCTGGTTATCTCAATCCGCGCGGGTAGCTTCGATTTACCTGCTTCACCAAACGGTTTCTCGTCTGCGTAGGAGACGTCGGTGATCAGGAGACCGCGTTCATTAAAACTCTGAAGTCTTGCCAGCCGGATACCGCCCACTCGGTCGAACCAGAACCGCCGGCGCAGTTTTGCTTCACCTGGATTCAATTGTGAGTGTTCTTCCAACAGGTAGTAACCCCTAACTATCCGTGAACTCTTCTTAGCTTGCTGCCGGGAATCGGCCTCTTCCAGAAAGAACTCGCTTTGCGAATAGAACACTCCCGCTTCGTTGCCGGCCTGACTAATCAGCAAGGCATCTGTGAGATGTTGTGGACGCAAATTCGATAATGCGTTTACGGTCTCCTTTTCACTCATCTTTCTCTTGTCGTCCTTATCCTGCTCCGACATACCGTTCAACTCGAGTTTATCGTAAACGGCGCTGTTAGTGCCTTTCAGGAAGCGGCGATATTTTTCGTCGCCCTGCAAGACGGCAACACGAAAGGTCGTGCCATCGGAAGTCATCTGCGCGATGTCCTTGGCGATGAACGGTACCTGAATGATGAGATAGATCTTGCCCGGGCGCTGAAGGGTTATCGTTCCATCCGCTTGACGGTATTTTTCAGCAATGCCTGCTTCTGCGAAAGAATTATCTTCGAACTGAATGTCGATCTTGGCATGGAGCGATTGAACGGTAGCTAAGCGGTTAATCTCGTTTATGAGTTGGGGTTTATTCGCGTTTTCGAGAGGCGTGAGAAGTTGAGGAACCGTTACTTTCTTGTGCGTGCCAAAGAGACTGTTACATCCGGTCGCCAAGCCAAGCAGAGCAAACAATACTGCGAGAGTCAGCGGTCGCGGCAGAGAGCGAGTGGCAAGGGATAAATCAACCATCAACACAATTGACTCGAGGCTATACCCAAGCACTCGGGCGACAGCTGGAGCAACTCGGGGAAACTAACAAAGTGAATTTTCATTGTCAACGAACCTTACCCTGTGCGCTACTGGATTTGAGTCCTTTAAACCCAGCCTCCTCTGTAATCAATGGAGTACAAGGTTTGGTTTGCCAAATCGACGCCGCAGTTTATTGATTGCCCTTAGCACATTTGGCCGGCTTACAAGTCGGTGTTCAAGCCGGCGTTTGCCTGGAATATCCAGCAGCATCACCCCGAGGAGAATGGTCAGTATGCCCTGGCCCGGCACGCCAGGGATCGATAAGACAATCCCCAGAGCAACCAGCAATGCTCCCAGAATATTCTTTCCCACAATACCGACAAGGCGTATGCCCGGATGCCGGCCCGTCCACAGGTCTCTCGGGTGTGACTCGTGAAAATAATCGGGCGGGATTTTGACGAGAACTATCGATACTACCGCCAGGCTAAGAAGCAACGTACCCACAAACAACACAATTCCAAGAATCAACCCATGCAGGCCGATGATGTGAAAAGCTCCTGAAAGTTGCTCGATCATTTCTTAAACTAAGGTCCTTCGCATATCTACGAGGGCCTTCAAGGTAGCATGAACGATCTTTTCAGCCTCACCTTCAAGCCCGAACTCCGCGTGTTGGGCCACATCCCAGAATTCATCGAGTCCTCGTGCCCCGCCACGCTCGAGTGCCAGCGTCTGAACCAACAAATCAATTACGTCTGCTGCTTTAACGAGCCGGGCCTCTAAAGAGCTGCGATTCTCATAATCCTCGTACAACTCACGATATAGCGGAGCGGCAGAGCCAGTTTCTTTTACAACATCGCTAAACGCGGCCACTTCAGCGCGCCGTCTAGCCGCTACGCCAAAGTATCCAGTCGCAGTTTTTGGCATGTCGCCTGTACGAGCTTCTGCCCAATCATGCAGCAGGGCCATTCGCAACACACGTTCGCTATCTACGGCGAGGCCACGGGCCGCCAATTCATCAACGAGAAACATTGAAGCTAAGCTTACGCCGAATGAATGAGCAGCTACCGACTCGGTACCGCTGGGAAGCCCCCGTAGAATCCAACCCGTGCGGTCGAGGCGCTTAAGGCGTTGCAGTTCTACCAGCACTGTAAGCATTTGTGAGCAGGGCTCCAGAAAGTTCGACCTTTAAACGAACGGCTGAATTCTAACATTGCCAGGCCGCAGCGACTCATGGCGCACATGCAAGTTGCCGGCCAGAGAAAAAAGAAGGCGACGCGAAGGCAATCTTCGCGTCGCCTGCAAGCTGGCATCACTTTCACCAATTACGGTTCTTTTGAGGCCGCAGCGCTGCCCGATTGACTGATAACCAGATTAAACCTGGTTCCTTGTTCAAGTCTCAGATTCTTGCCTTGCAGTGATAGAGTCGATTCGCCTCCGGCTGACGTACTACTTGATTCACTGATCTGAATTCGGTTGAGAGTATGACCGAGACCAGAAGGAGCGCCGCCAAGGCCCTCCGCAGTCGAGTTGAGGCCGGAACCCGCTGTCGCAACCGTACCTCCCACAACGTTGCCAACCGAAGATGAGGTTGTGCCTACAACTCCGCCGACTGTGCCGGCAGCCCCACCCAGAAGGCCCCCACCCGGAGGTCTGGAGGCAGACGTGCGCTGCATCGTCGAGCTTGAACTGGATGCATTCGCCTGGAATAAATCTTCGCCGCTTGCCTGGCTGTTTGCTCTGGCATGCGTAAGCGAAACAATACTTGCGGTAATCGGAACCGTAAGTGGACCATTCTGCAAACGGTCGAACACCATGCTGAGCCGTGATGCCGGACTCTTAGCCGTCTTGCGTTCAATCTCAGTAATGTGCCCGATCAGTCGTGCACCTTTATTTACGATTGTGCGTCCTTCTGACTTCAGACTCTCAGTAGTCTTAAGGACCACTTGGTCCCCAACCCGGGCATTGCGGGTATCGATGCTCTTCTGAAGTTCAGCAGCTAGCCGGGTTCCGCTTTCAATACTGATGCTGTCAGCCGGCCTTGTAACAGCTGACGTCTGGTTACTTCCACTTGCGGTGGATTGAGTCTCTGCTTGTTGCGCCGGCGTCGCGAGAGCGCAGCTTAGCGTGAGAACTGCTGCAAAAAATGTAGTTTTCATCTTTCACCTCATAGTGTTATTAGCGCCGTAGGAGCGGCGAGGATTCGACGAGCTTGAGCGGGCGGTGGTAATGGGAGTTGGCCCGCTCGAAGGCAACCAAAAGGGCCACTAATAACCGGCCTTCCTGGCTGTCTTCAAGGTGAAGAGATCCTAAAGGTTACCGAAATTTGAGAGGCAACAACAGAGTTGCAAATTGGTTGCAAATCGACCACAGAGGGTCGTAACGGGATACGTGGGCCTCTTTATGCAGGCGGGTTACCGGCAACTGTCGTGTTCGCAACCGCAGCCTATCTCCAACACGCGTGATTTCTCGGCGTTCTCGCAATACTCGCTGCAGTATTTGCTGCCCTCTTCCGCCCGGCAATCGCATGCCGGATGTGCACACTTGGCCGTTTCCTGGTTATCTGCCATAGCGATACCCTGCTCTCTGCTTCTAAGGTTTCCTCCATGCTAGAACCGGAAAAAGCCAGCGTCAAGCGGCCTGCCGCGGAATCAACACTATCGTCGGTTGGGGTTATGCTATGGCATCTCGCGCTGTGGGCTCACGGAGCCTGGCGTAGGATCAGCGTGCGTTGGCGGTCTCCCAGAGTCAGAACCATTGGTTTACCTAACTGAATGGGATGTTCATCGCCGTCCACGCTAATTAGCAAGTTCAGGGAGCCCGTCGTCTGAACTCCCACCGTGCTATCTGGAGGTGTGCGAGGCACTAAATTAGTGGCCACAATTCGCCACGCCGACGGAGCACATTGAATCCGGATCCCTGGAGCATCCGTCTCAAACGACTCATTCACGGCCAGCACATCAGCCTTGAAAGTGCCCTCCCCGCAGCGCACGTCGTTGGAGTCGTAAAACGTCACCAGACCCGACACGTAACCATATACTACGGGGCTGACATTTTTGATCACCAGCCGAATATTTGTGACTGGCATATCCGGAGCGCCATTCAGCGTGCTGGTGCGGAGACGACCCTCAAGAGCGGGCGTGCCACTGGCATCCAAGGCAATCGCTGCCTGATTGAGAGGGACCGGTTGCTCTCCCTTACTATTCTGGGCCATACCCACCATTGAAAGGCAGAGTACAAACAGGGCACCGAGGATCAAGCTAAAGCTGGCATTAACTCTCACGTCTAACTCTCCTTCTGCGGAAGTGGAATCGATTCTATTGCGGCCATTGGTGCAGATCAACATTTATTAGGTTCCTGCCGTTCTCGCCCACGATGATCGGCAAAACGCTGGCGCCACGGAGTAAAATGTAGCCGCCCTCACTGAGATCAGCTCCTGCTAACGCCTCCTCCAATGAGGCTGCCGGTGTCATGCCCATGCGCTTAACATCCTCTTGTCTCAAGGCTGAAATTAGGTGGACATTGAAAGATTCGGATTTGTTGAGCAGGGCCCACGCGGTTTGACCATTCACTTCATACTCTTCCCGGAGCCGTGCTTCCAATTCGCCTGAGCTCTTGTTAGCGAACCACTTAAGAAAGTCGTTGCGACCTAAACCCTCCGCGCACTCCGCTAACAGAATAATGGTTCCGCCCGTCTCACAAGCATGCGCGGCCATATCTAGAGCTTTGTGCGCTTGAATAAGGTTGATGTCGTAGGGCCAACCACCACAACTGGCAATGACAACACGGCGTTTTGATGTGATGCCCACTGAGTTCCGTGACAAGTAGTCGTCGCAACCAGCGCGATGGGCAGTTCGCCAGTGGCCGGCATAAATCTTTACCGCCCGCCCACGCTCGTCAACGCGGCTGTTTATGCTGAAGGCTGGGTTAATCATAGCTGCAATCTCGTCACACTCTTCATGCACGAGATTGCCTTTGAGAAGTCCGGTGCCTACACCGCTTCGCCTCCCACCGAGTTCGAGATCCAGCGCCAGCATGTGTGTTGCTTGAATGGTTTGTGCTGAGGCGAGCCCAGGACAAATTGATTTCCGTCCCCCCGTAAAGCCGGCAAAGTAGTGGAAACCAATTCCTCCAGTGATTATCACGCAGGAAAACTCTTGCAGAACTCGGTTCAATTCAACCGGAGTTCCCCGTCTGGTTGTGCCAACCAGGGAAAGATTCGCCGGGTCATAAGCGTCGTGGTTGATTGTCCTGAGACGCTGAGAAATAAAGGGCGTTAACAGCCCCGCGCTTTCCTGCGCTGTTACAGGCCGGTGAATTCCGGTGGCGAATATTACAGCTATATTTGACGGGGGGATTGCATTCTGCACCAAACGTCTAACGAGCAGGTTCAATATCTGCGCACTTGCGGTTAGGCGAGTCGCGTCGGAAACCACGAGCAGTACAGAATCGCTCGCGTTGACCATTTCTTCGATTGGTGGCGAATCAAAGGGAGCATCCAGGGCGGCACCGATTTCGACATCACTAAGTGGCGTTTCGGAGGGGGTTGGATTGGACAGTACCTCCACGCACTGTTCGTCGAAACCAAAACTGAAGGACCCATGCCCATAAGCCAGTTCGATCTGCCTCATAACTAATTCAATCGACTATCCGGGAATGGCTGGATCTAAAAGCCAAAAGTCACCAGAGCCCTTTCAATCACATGCAGCGAAGCGAAATCGGTCTCTCCGGCTTTACGCGCTTCTCCCAGCCACTTATGCAGGCGGCGGGCTTCGTCTAAAGAGGAGATGCGGCAAGCACCCGTAAGAGCCAATGTCACCAGCGCATCCGGCGCGCCGTGCGTAACAAGCGCCGCCTGCAATGCGGCCTGTTCCTTGAGATCAAGCGTGAGCAGAAGACTGATTTCCATATGTCAGATTGCGGATTGCGAATTTCGGATTGCGGATTGATTTACAAATTCGAAATCCGCAATCCGAAATCGGCAACCCTCTTTCGTCAATCGCGTTCAGAACGAAAGCACGCTGTGCCCGCGTGGCAAAAATGAAAAGTGTCGTCGTCAGACTCAGTTGTTTCCATCTGTATCGTCAGGTGATCCACGCCAAATTGATCGTGCAGCTTGCCTCGCAGTTCGCGAAGCAACTCAGAGGGAGAGATTTCGTGTGAATGGATAACGTGAGCGCTCAGGGCCTCCCGGCCGGAAGTTATTGTCCACACGTGGAGATCATGCACATCATCGACCCCGGCAGTTTGCAGGATCAAGTCTTCCACCGCGGCGAGATTTATGTGCGCCGGGGTTCCTTCAAGCAACACATTGGTTGACTCACGAATTAGTGCCCAGGAACTCCAAATGATCAACAGCGCGATGACCATACTGAATAGAGGGTCTGCCATGTACCAACCATAGATGGACATCAGCACCCCGGCTATAATGGCAGCAATTGAACCAAAGGCATCGCCAATAACGTGAAGCCAGGCCCCCCGTAGATTCAGATCCACTTCATGCCGGCCATGCAGAATCCGAGCGCAGAGTAAATTAACCGCCAGGCCACCAGTAGCCACCAGTATCATCACATTGCTTCGAACCGGTGGTGGTGCAAACCAGCGCTGATATGCCTCGTAAAAGATCAGCATTGAAATGACCACGAGGGCCACTCCATTAACCAGCGCGGCAATGATTTCCAAACGATAATATCCGAACGTCTTACTGGAGGTTGCGGGACGACCGCCAAACCAAACCGCCATTAAGGCAAGTCCCAGTGCGGCCACATCGGTAAGCATGTGCCCGGCGTCGGCGAGGAGGGCCAACGACCCTGTCCACCAGCCGCCTACGCCTTCCGCGATCATGTACAGAGCCGTAAGACCCAGCACCAAAGTCAGGCGCTGGCGACTGTCCGAGAATTGCCCGTGACGATCTGGGTTGTTTTGAATGTCTGCTGTTAATTCAGCCTGCGCCATGGCACTAAATCGTGTCGAGTGCCTGCGTTACTTCGGCAGTTCCCTTGCTTTCATATCCTTTGTCTCATTTCGGGTCTGACCTTGAAGAAGGAGGCGCGTGCGAGCGAGCTAAGATTAACAAATTATGAAGAGACGGGACAGCGTAAGAGCGAACAGAGGGCGAAGGGGAATTGCGGATTGCGGATTCCGGATTGCTATTTCCATTTCTGATTGACTTCAACGGCTAGTCTCCCTGGATCCGCAATCCGCAATCCACAATCCGCAATCCGCAATTCGACTTTGCCCTTTGCTCTTCATAACCGAGCCAGGGCCTTCTGCGCCAACGCCTTCGATTTTTCGATTCTCGTAGCCTGATCGGCGGTACCACCCAGACTCAAGCGAAGGAAGGTGCTGCCCTTCAACAAATAAAGTGCCCCACCAACACGACTTCCTGTCCAGAAGGCTTCGTCGCCGACATACGTCTACAGCGCGTGTACCTTCAATGCAACGTTGAATTCCTGGTAAAGCTCGTTGTAGGCACGGAGCGCTTGTTCCAGAATCTTTGGCAGTTCTTCTAAATCGTTGGTGTTAACTACGGCGTTCGCGTTGTTCAGAAACGCAGCATGCGCGTCCAGGGTACGAAATGAGTTCGAGAGCAACGCAAAGAACAGACGCCGTCGCTGGCTGGGTCGAAGGACATTGACTTCGCGCATAACAAACGCGCCGCCCTGCTCGACCGGATCAAATTGCGGATCAAGTAGAACAACTTCCAGCTGATTCTCGCGCATTCGTTCCACTGCCTGCCTTGTATCCTTGGCAACAAAGACCTGATATCCGTTCTCAGCCAAACGCCGGGCAATCGTTTCACGGTTGGTTTCAGGTGTGCAGATAAGGACTCTTCGGCGACTCCATGCGGGTCGTGCGTGCGGCGCGGCCGCGTCAGCCTTTGCATGCTGGCTCAATACGGTCGACAAGAGTTCAACAAGTTTCTGGGCCTCGGGAGAAACCACAGCTGTCGCCTTCTCGGAAGACTCGGGTTCGAAAAGTGGAGCGGCGGTCGCTTGTTCGAATCGCGGATGCTCAGTGGACGGGGAACCACCCACCGCCAACGCGCCCTGTTCAGAGGCAGGACTTACTACTCCAGACTCAATCGCGCCGCTGCATTTAGGGCAACGGATGGTGAACGGCCGCGCAGGGAGTTTTCCTTCATCAAGTTGAAGACGGGAATTGCAGTTGTGGCAAACAATAATCATCATTTTTCCCGGGCAAATGGTGCGGGGGAAGGTGCGCAGGGGTTTACTCGATCAGGCCAAGCATTGAGCCCGATTCTGAAGCCGCGCCAACTAATACGCGATCGTTCTCCCGCCGGTAGAAGTCTTCGCCTGAAGAGAGTCCTTTGAGAGATAAGAGCAGGTTGTTTGGGTTGGTGGCGAACGTCACACCATCCTCGAGCGTGACGACGTTAGACTCGATAAGTTGCCTGATAACGCTGTCGAAATCCTGCATGCCGTCGATTTTACCGTCTCGCATAGCATCAAGCAGCGACTTTCCTTCGACTTCGCCAGTTTCGATGTACTCCCGTGTACGTGGGCTGGATTTTAGGATCTCCACAGCTGCCACTCGTCCGCGGCCATCTTTGCGTGGAATCAACCGTTGCGAAACGATGTAGCGAAACGTTTGCGCCAAACGAGTGCGGATCACCGGTTCCTCATTCTTGGGATAAAGCCCGATGATGCGGTCGACGGTTTTAGAAGCGTCTATTGTATGCAGTGTCGAGAGGACGAGGTGACCAGTTTCCGCCGCTTCCAGGGCAATTTCCGTTGTTTCGAAGTCCCGCATTTCACCAATCAGAATTACTTTCGGCGCCTGGCGCAAAGTGGCACGTAAGGCGGAAGGAAAATCCTTCGTGTCATGCCCGACCTCGCGTTGATTGATCGTTGAGTTCTTGTGAGAGTGGAGATACTCGATTGGGTCTTCAATGGTAACGACGTGATAATGCTTTTGTTCGTTGATGATGTCGATGATGGCCGCTTGAGTTGAGCTCTTGCCGGAACCGGTGGGACCCGTTACGAGAACCAGACCGTTTCGCAGTTCCGCGATCTCCGAAAGTTGGGGGGGCAGGTCTAACGCCTTCAAAGTCGGGATATCGGTCGGGATCACTCGCATGACGATGGAGTAAACCCCGCGCTGCTGAAAGATGTTTACGCGAAAGCGGGCTCGTGAGGGTAGTGAATAGCTCAGGTCGGCTGTGCCTGTGCGTGCCAAGCGCTCGGCAACATCCGGGTTCCCCTGCATCAGAGTCATGGCGATGATCTCGGTTTGGTAAGGAGTGAGTTTTTGCATGCCGAGCGGTTGAACGGGGGTGAGTTTGCCATTGATTTCCACCTGGGGAAGCTGGCCCACAGAGAAGTTGAGGTCACTGATCTTGTCCGAGACCAGCAACATTCGCTCGATAACTGGCGGCAGATCAAAGAAGAGCATTTTTGGCGAGACTCCTCGAAATTTGGGTGGAGCAAAAGAACTGGAAGGAAGAACTCTGGACCGGCTGTCGCGGGGGCACACCCGCACGGCCCATAGATTCTCGCTTAAACTTTCGTTTAACGCAAGTAAAATTTGTTGTACGCGCTGCGAAGAGGCCTTACAGTCTGCGGCGAATCCGTTCCAGGTTGGCCTTAATGTCGGCCCCTGAAGAGAGAAGGCCGCCTATCACAGCCACCCCATCGGCGCCCGCCGCCAGAACTTTCGCAGCATTTTCGGCTGTGATCCCACCTATGGCCACCAGCGGGATTCCTCCTATCGCTGCTCGTATTGTGCGTAAACCTTCCAGGCCTAGAGGTGGATCAGGGTTTCTCTTTGTGTATGTGGAGAAGATTGGTCCCACGGCAAGATAATCTACCGGTAGTTTAGCAGCCATCACTGCTTGCTCGAGGTTATGAGTGGAGAATCCGATTACAGCCTCGTCACCAAGCAGCCGACGCGCTGCTTCGGGTGGCAAGTCGTCCTGCCCAAGATGCACACCATCGGCATTCAACTCCAGCGCTATGTCCACCCGGTCATTGACAATGATCTTCACGCCCCGCCTTCTTGCAACCCTCAGAGCCTCCTCGGCGTCCAGGAAGAATTCACGCGACGAAAGGTTTTTCTCGCGCAACTGCACAAGTGTCGCTCCTCCTTCTGCCAGCCTCAACACCTGTTCTGCCTGAGAGATGCCGGCGAGGCGCGCATCGGTAATCGGATAGACCCGGGGCAGGTGGAAATCCATATTTGGGTAATTCTGTGGAGCTCAGGGCTCTTTCCGCTTAGGCCGCTCATTGGCACGGAGTTCTCGTTTGCGAAGACGAATGGTCTGCGGGGTTACTTCAACCAGCTCGTCATCGGCAATGAATTCCAATGCCTGTTCAAGCGATAGCTCTTTGGCCGGCACGAGTCGCATCGCCTCATCGGCGGTAGAAGCTCGCATATTCGTAAGCTTTTTCTCCTTGACCGCATTGACGTCCAGGTCAACAGCACGAGCATTTTCGCCAATCAGCATTCCCTCGTAGACCCTGGTTCCCGGCCGAGCGAAAAGGGTGCCGCGCTCTTGCAGGTTATAGAGCGCGTAAGTGGTCGTCTCTCCCGTCCGGTCAGCAATGAGCGACCCGGTAGTGCGGCCGCGAAGCGGACCCTGCCAGTCTCCCCAGCGTAGAAAGAGAGTGTTAAGTAACCCCGTGCCTTTCGTCTCGGTCAGAAACTCACTGCGAAACCCAATTAGGCCGCGCGAAGGAGTCTCAAACTCCATTCGCACTCGCCCGGTCCCGTGATTGATCATCTTGTTCATCTGCCCTTTGCGTCGACCCAAAGCCTCAGCCACGACGCCGATAAACTCCTCCGGACAATCAATCACAACCTGCTCGATAGGCTCAAGCGTCTGGCCGTTGGACTTTCGCGTGATTGCTTCGGGCTTTGACACCTGAAGTTCGTAGCCCTCGCGACGCATCATTTCTATGAGAATAGCCAGTTGCAATTCTCCGCGGCCTGAAACTTTGAATTGATCGGGAGATTCAGTCTCCTCTACGCGGATGGCAACGTTTCCAAGCGTTTCCCGATCCAGCCTCTCTTTGATCTGCCGGGAGGTCACAAAACGGCCCTCACGCCCGGCAAATGGTGAATTGTTTACAGCAAAGATCATCGAGATCGTCGGCTCGTCCACCGCAATGGCGGGGAGCGGGTGGGGATTGTCGGGAGTGGTGATGGAATCCCCGATCTGTATGTCTTCGATGCCCGCCAGCGCCACGATTTCACCAAAGGCGGCGCGCGTCACAGTCTCACGCTTTAGACCCTCAAACGCGTACAACTGTGAGACGCGGGTCTTCCTGAGCGTGCCGTCAGGCTTGGCCACGGCCACCTGCTGACCAATCGCGATCTCGCCCGAGAAGATGCGGCCGATGGCCAACCGCCCAACATACTCGCTGTAATCCAGGTTCGCCACGAGAAGCTGTAAACAATCCTCGCGAATCGTCTTAGGCGCCGGTATCGTTTCAACAATTTGGTTAAAGAGGGGCCGGAGATCTGAAGAGGTATCTGTTAACTCCTTCTTGGCGACGCCGGCGCGTGAGATCGCGTAGAGAACCGGAAACTCGATCTGCTCGTCGGTGGCGTCAAGGTCCAGAAACAACTCGTAAATCTCATCGACAACCTCCAACGGCCGGGCATCCTGCCGATCTATCTTATTCACCACCGCAATTGCGGGCAGGCGTGCTTCCAGAGCTTTGCGCAACACGAATCTCGTTTGTGGCAGACAGCCCTCGGCCGCGTCAACCAGTAGCATGACTCCGTCCACCATCTTCAGCACGCGTTCTACTTCACCGCCAAAGTCAGCATGGCCTGGAGTGTCAACAATATTGATCTTTATGTCACCGTAGCGGACAGACGTGTTCTTTGCCATGATCGTTATTCCCCGCTCACGCTCCAGATCCATGGAATCCATAACTCGTTCACGCACCTGCTCGTTTTCGCGGAACGTTCCCGATTGGCGGAGCAGGGCATCGACAAGAGTAGTCTTCCCGTGGTCAACGTGGGCGATGATGGCAATGTTTCGGATGTCGGTTCTTTCCAGAGTCATAACAACCAATTTCTGATCAATCGATTCATTTGTGCCCGAGCACAAACTTTGTATCTTAACATTCGGAAGCCTGGGTGGTAATCGGGCAGCGTTAAGGGCGTTAAGGGCGTTAAGGGTGTTAAGGGTGTTAAGGGCGTTAAGGGCGTTAAGGGTGTTAAGGGCGTTAAGGGTGAGGATGCAGAAACCTTAAGGCAGTAAAGACCCCGGAATTCCGGCTCTGCCTTTTCCCTTGCGGTATGCCTCTGGCTTACCGGCAGCTGTGCTTGATAAGTTGTCGGCTCCGCCGACTCCTCTCATTGAACTGCAAAGCAAGGATGAACAAAGCTCATTGCGCCAAACAAGGCGAAGCCTCATTTTAGAAAGGCCAGCTTTTCGGTAAGCCAAAGGCATACCGCAAGGGCAACGGCAGAGCCGCGGGCCATAGTGATCTTTTACTTTTTGAGCTGAACTTACGTAAACGAGCTGAATGCGTCGGTTTGCCGCAGTGCCTCGTACAGCACGATGCCTGCTGCGGTAGCAAGGTTTAGGCTGCGAACACGGGGGTTGAGCATCGGGATTCGAAGAGTGTGTTCGGGGTTGGCACGAAGCACCTCTTCCGGCAGACCGCGAGTCTCACTACCAAATAGCAGGCAGTCGTCACCATCAAATCTCCAGTCGAGATAGCTCTTATGGCCTTTGGTTGACAAATAGAGGAAACGAGCAGTAGGTAGCGCGCTGTACAACTCCGGAAGACCCGCATGGCGTCGGAGGATGACCTCCGGCCAGTAATCGAGCCCGGCGCGACGCACTGCGCGATCGTCAAGTCGGAAACCGGGCACGCCCACAATGTGAAGAACGATCTGGTTGGCAGCACAGAGACGCGCGATATTGCCCGTGTTTGGTGGAATCTCCGGTTCAAATAGAGCGACACTTAGCATTGATTACTAACGCCACGCACGAATCGTGTTCACGGCTGGAAAAGAACAAAAACAAAAGGAACGACGAAGACTAGCGTATTCGTCGTTCCTTCTTGGAAGGCCATTTGGCCTGCGGAAATTTGTGTGCGCCAGTGGAGAGTTGCTTTTAACCTGCTGGTTCGGGGGGTTATCTCTTCTTCGCGGCCTTCTTGGCGCCGCCCTTCTTTGCGCCCTTCTTTGCGCCACCCTTTTTCGATGCGGACTTCTTTCCACCTTTCTTAGTTGCCATAGCTTCTGTTTGCTCCTTTTTTCAAGTTTGGTTTTTGCTTGTTCATAACCACAAGATGCTGTGTTCAGTTTGTTCTTGTGGGCTAGAGTAAACGGCGCACAACATCTTGCTATATAACTGTAAAAAGAAAACTTGTCAATAACTTATTACTCTCAGGGTGAAAAATATTTTGGCGAGCTTTGTGTCTTGCTCGACGTTAAGTGATGGTACTGACCACAGAAGGAGTGCGACTCTTCTTGCCGAAGCACTGCTTACACGAGCGCTCGTGAGCGAGATCCTGTAACAGTGACGAGTGAGATCAACAACGGAATCCAATGTCGAACATCAAACACTCATCTCGTCTGATCATCTCCGGAAGAGTGGTGTGAAGATCCATTGATTGTGACGATCAATATCATAGTAGTGGAGTACAGAAGGTGTGGTGCTGCGGCTGGAGACGCCGACAAATGGACCAGTGGAACCGCTGGCGAAGTCATCATCGCCAGCCGCGCCAGGAGCTGTTGGAGTGTTGACAATTCCCGTTATGGGAGGGGCGCTAAAGGCTTGTAGCTGCTGGAGTTCCTGACTCTGAGGTTGTGGAGCAACGTTGCCAGCAAAAGCCATTACGGAGCGCTGGAAATCCATCAGAGATTGTGACCTTGGACCGATGAGTCGCCACTCGGCGGAAGTTGAAAGCGGATCGCGCGAGGCGCTGACACGTAGAATTTGTCGCTTCTTGGATCCACCTTGAATAGGAACACCTTCAAGCAACTGATCGATAGAAGTTGGCAGGGCCTGGTCGCCAACCGCGCCAGTTTTTAGTTTAGAGAGATAGTATTCGCGAATTGCATCCGCGACTTGCTCGCCACGAAAGATTGCTTCCTTCTCTCTCTCACGCAGTGATTGTTGGCGAATACTTGGCGCTGCTGCTAGCGCGAAGAGGGCAAGTAACGACATGATTGCCAAAAGAGCCACGAGGGCATAACCGGCCTCACGGCGCTCGTGTGACCCTCTCTGCGGCAAAAAACTGCGCCACAGATTCAGCTGAGTCAGACCATATATATTGTGGTGCAGCCTTCTACGGTTCATCGTCATCGGACTCGGGTCGCGGTGTGGGTCTTTGAACCGGACTATAGCCTCTGTCTGCCTCAGAGGTGATGGGCAGGGTGTGTTTAATCTTCAGGTTGGTATCGGTGAGCACCAGCTCTTTCTCGGAAATGCTAATCACACGAAACCTTCCGCCGAGGACGTCGCCGCGCTGCACGTTAATTATCTCTTTGTTCGTGCGGTCCTGGAGGATAGCTGTATCCACATACCGTTGGGTACCGATTATTCCTACATAACTGAAGTTAGGCACGGGGGGCGGCGCAACGTTAAGAGTAGCGATGTTTGAGTAGAGTTTGCCGTCCGGCGTCTTCAAAACGACCTGCCGCACTCCGGGAGTGGCTATCATGGCCGCCGAGACCGCGGAAACGAGTTGCTGTGGTCCCACATAACGAGTTGGCAGCTCACGGCCATCAAGAGTGGCAAGCATATTGGGCGTAAACTTGTCGCCCCTTATCTCCAGGGTGAAGTCCGGAGTGCGCGCATACACATCTGCCGGAGAAACTGCGGCTAGCAGCACTGGAGGAGTGGGCGTTGGCACTGGAGTCGAGCCATTCGCTTTTACCACGGGAGGCGGAGGTTCGTAGTAGGCAAAAATATTTCGTCTAGGTTCTGCGGCCGTGACAAAGAGCGTATCAGTCTTAACGGGCCTGAGTTGATTTAGCAGATCACCCTTTATTTCATTTGGCGTCTCAGTCTGAGGCTGGGTCTGCAACCTTCCGGGACTTGCCGTGGGAACCTGAACTGCGGCACTCCTGGTGGTTTTGCTGCGACTGCCAAAACCGAAAAACGCCCACCACAGGAAGACAATAGCAAGCAATCCTAGACCGATTGCCCAAATGAGCTTCTTGCGTTCGCTGGGGTTGTTAATGTCAATTCTCTGCATCTATTTTTCACTGGGGCGAAGCTATCGCCTGGCTCGTAGCGTCGGCCCCGGTCCGCTGGAAGTATGTGGCCAGATCCAGACGCAAGCTCACCGGTGCTGCGCCTGGCTTGGCGCCGCTCTCCTCCGCGGCGACTGCGGTCCTGGTTTCGGTTGCCCTTTCCAATTCCACACCATTGATGATGATGAACTGCTTGTTACCTTCGATATCCCGAATAAAGCGGCGAAGGTTCTGATACTGACCTTCCACCGTTAAATTGATGGATATTCCAGGATAAGCGCTCTGCCATTTCGTGCTCGTTGATTTTGTCGCTCCAGCAGCATTCTTGGATCCAATTGATTCCAGCGGGCTGTAGGTCGGTCCGGACGTGTTGCGTAGCCCATTTTTACGGATCAGTTCATTCATTACATCGTACAACTCCATCCGGCCCTTGGCTGAACCGCTGAGACGCTGATTTTCAAAGTCATCGAGGCTTTGGGTGATGGCCACCACTGTTTCCTGCGTGCTCCGGCCACCTTGCACAACTTCCTGGGAATTGTGCAATTGCGTTTGCAAACGTGCTCGCTCCAACTGAAGTGACGTCAACTTTGAGCGGGAGGGAACGAGGAAATAGACATAACTGATAATGACGACGAGCAGGATCACCACGCTGCCAGCAAGACCGATCAATTCGGAGATGCCCAGCATGCTTCCACGAGCGCCAAATCGAACCCGACGTAATCGCGCCCGGGTATGTTCATCGGCAATTGGAGCAGAATTCGGAGCTGGTTCGCTCACTTGATGCCTCCAGAACTATTGGCAGCCGGACCCTGAATAGCAGCAAAGTCCTTCTCTTGCTCTGGCGCCGGCACTCCGGCTTTGGGACGATAGAGCACAGAGAGTTCACACTCTGTGCCAGTTTCGCCACGTCCTTTCAAAAGGTTCTGTGAACGCAGGTCTGCCTGGAAGACTCCGCCTCGATCCATAGCAGCAATCATCTCCGTAACTGTGGCTGGCGTTTTACCTACTACAGTCAACTCCAGT
Source organism: Pyrinomonadaceae bacterium (assembly GCA_035283325.1). Classification (GTDB taxonomy): domain Bacteria; phylum Acidobacteriota; class Blastocatellia; order Pyrinomonadales; family Pyrinomonadaceae; genus PSRF01. The sequence continues at coordinate 19,956 of DATEUF010000004.1, forward strand.
TCCGCGAACGTCTCTTCGCCGCGCGTGGCGGTGTCGCGGACTGTGATACGTGTCACTCGCACCTGGCCCGGTAAAGCCGCCTCCAAGTCAGCGAACAGCCGCGACCACGAAAAGCGCTTGCGATCGACGAGATCATGTGCAGCATTCAGGACCTGCAACTGCTCGGTGCTTAAGGAAGTCCTTACTGCCTCAGCCTGCTTGCGCAGTGCCTGTTCCTGCATGTTGAGACTATTTATGTCAGCCTGTACTTGGGACGCCTGCTGATTGGTTTGATGCGTGGCGCGGAGTATGAAAATGAAAGCTGCCAGTGACAACACCACTACAAGGACGGCTATCGTCCAGGGTAAGGAGCGATTGGTGAAAGGCTTACTAGATAAATTAAGTTTGGTAATCACAAGAAACTACTAATTCCTACCCGGGGCCGGGGTGGTCTGTTCTGGCAGACCTGGGAAGCCATCAAGAGAAGAATACACGTCGGAATCGAAGGCGTGCAACCCACCTGAGAAAATTCCCTACCTAATTACACGCCTTTGGGCGCGCCTCGTTTCACAAAGGCGTTCAAGTTCGTCGCGGCGGCAAAGGCCGTTCGGTGGCGGCAAGAGACGGGCGATAGGCGCAGATACAGTTGCGGCCGCTTCGTTTGGCGCGATATAGCGCTGAGTCGGCAAGCTCAACAAGTTGTATTGGATCAGTAGCATCATCCGGGAAAGCAGCAATGCCTATACTGATTGTGATGCGATGGGTTTTATCGGGAGCGTCGAGACGGGTGACGGGGAAGTCGTGGTGAGCCACGGCAGAGCGAACACGTTCGGCAGCAACCAACCCCTGAGCATAGTCGGCGTCAAGCAGAAAAGCGGCAAACTCCTCGCCACCGAAGCGGGCTGCTACATCGCCCGCACGTAGCGCCTCTTTTATGACGCCACCAATCTCTTCCAGGGTCTTGCTACCAACCAGATGACCATAGGTGTCGTTGACTTCCTTAAAGTGGTCAAGATCCATCATCAACACGCAGAATGGTCTCGATTCGGCCTCTGCGCGCGCAGCTTCGCGCCGCAACTCGGAGAAAAACGACTTGCTGGTTAGCAATCCGGTCAGCTCATCGTGAACAAGCAACCGATGGATCTGTTGCTGAAATTCTCGATCAATTTCGTCCAGCATATCGAAGCGGAACATTTGATCACCGATTACGATCTTGTCACCATCATTCAAGATCGTTTCGGTAATCAGTTTTCCGTTCACCATGGTCCCATTGGTGGAGCCCAGATCCGTTAACTTGAACCGCACTTGGCCGCTGACCGGATCCTCTTCCGTTGTGAGACGGGCATGGAGCCGCGAGGCACGAGAGTCATTTACTCGAACATCCGCTTCGAGTGCACGGCCCAATGTCACTTCATCTCGCTCGAGGGGAATGGGTTCAGCCAACAACTCCCCACGAAGCGAGACGAGCGCAGGACGACGTTCTCCTTGAAGCAGCTTTGCGTCTGCGGGCGGCTCAGTCTGCGTTCGACCGGATTCTTTATCGTAAGGTTTTTGACTGCTCATTTGTTGGGAGTCGTGAGCTGCGTGTGCTTCCTTCCCTCGTGCGCGCTCAGACTAGAAGCAACCATCCGTATCTTATCGTGCAGGTATTATTGCCCGCAACAATTGAGAAATCTCTCAGGGTTGAAAGGGGGCAAGGCAGGCTTCTGGTAAGTAAGGAAGCTACTCTTGAACAACTGCAAGTTAGGAAGGGGGCAAGGCAGGCTTCTGGGAAGTAAGGAAGCTAGTTTCAGTCTGCCGCCGCCCCCGCTACTTTCCCAGCCAGTCATCATTGAATGAATAACTTAACTGCCGCAGCAAATCCAAAAAGCTTTTGAATGCAAGTTAGATCAGCATTATCACATCCGGTGGATGGCCCACCTTGTGGGTCTTGCTACTTGCTCCTATAATCATTGTCTAAATCCCGCGCTGCCTTAAACCAAGAGGAGATATGGATTTGAAAGAGAACGCAGCCCGTGCCTGTTCAGAGCCGGCAGAAGCGCCGTCTGTAGAACGCGTGGCTGTGGCTACGCTGCCGACTGAATGGGGCGAATTCAGCATTGCAGGCTATCGCTCACTCATTAGTAATGAGGAGTTTGTGGTGCTCTTCAAGGGAGAAATGCGGCGGGAAATTCCGACTCTGGTAAGAATCCACTCGCAATGTCTCACTGGCGATGTGTTTGGGTCGACAAAGTGTGATTGTGGTCCTCAACTCCACCGCACCATGCAGATGATCCAGCAGGAAGGCCGGGGCGCTATTGTTTATCAGCAGCAAGAAGGTCGGGGCATCGGAATACTCAATAAGATCCGCGCCTATGCCCTTCAGGATCAGGGCGCAGATACGGTTGAAGCAAATGAGCAGTTGGGTCTGGCAGTCGATTCGCGTGAGTATCGTCAGTGTGCGGAGATTCTGTTCGACCTGGGCCTCTGCCAGGTACGAGTTATTTCAAATAATCCACTCAAACTGCGCGCACTGGAAGAGGCTGGCCTGAGAATAGTCGAACGAGTATCGATTCAAGTTGAGACGGCAGCAAAGGCTGAAGAGTATCTGCGCACAAAGAAAGAGAAGTTAGGCCACCTGCTGGATTTCAACGTCAGGTGATTGTTGGGGCGGCACTCCGTGGCCGCCCCATCTCGCGGTGGCAACCTACGATCGCGGGGAGAGGCGGCCACGGAGTGCTGCCCCTACTACTGTTTGCTTCTCAACTCCTTAATCGCGGACTTTGTGCGCTCGGCATCGGGGGCCTTTGGGGCGAGTTTCAGGTAGGCTTCCAACTCATCCGCGGCCCGCTTGTACTCTCTCTTACTCCAATAAATTCCACCGAGATAGCGGTGGGCTTGTGCGAGGTTGTTTCCGCCGGGAAGTTTGATCGTTGTTTCCAACTCTTGTTGAGCCTCGTCTATCTGTTTCAAGTTGAGCAGCGCAACTCCTAAGTAGTAATGAGGAGTCGCTGCCGTTTTGCGTTGCTCTATAGCCAACTTTAATGGCCGTGCCGCCTCCTCAAACTTCTTATTTTGCAGCAACACAATGCCCGAATTGAGATTGGCCTCGAAATCATGTGGCTTTAGTTTGAGCGCAGAGTCCAAGGCTTTCCCAGCCTTCTCGAGGTCACCTGCCTTTAGAAACTGCACAGCCAATTCGTTATAAGCCTGCAAAAATGGCTGGTATGCGGCAATCGCCGTCTTGAGATGATCGATTGCTTTCTGGCTTTCGTTTTTTTGTGAGGCTTCCATTCCCTTGGAGTAGGCGTCGATTGCGGCGTTAGGAATGCCAGCCAGGGTTGGATCGGCGCTGGGTTTCCGACGCAGGTAGATCGGAACCATCAAAAGCGGACCACTCGACATACTGTCGACATAAACACTCTCGTGAGCACTTTCATACCCACTGGTCTCCTCGACGGTCAGATTATAGGAACCCGCGGAAATACCGTTGAAGGTAAACTGGCCATCAGAGTCAGTAACAGTCGTCACCTTACCCATATCCGGGTTTTCCAATCTGATCCGGAAGCGTATCTCTCCTTTCTCATCTCTTTGGGAGAGATAGATCTGACCCTTGATCGTACGTCGCCCCCCGGCAATGGCATTGTCACCCCGATGCGCACCGACTGCTTGCGCGTGAGTAATGAAACTGGCTGCAGAAAACAGCGTGAGCATCAGGATGAGGCAGGATTTTTCAACCAATCCTTTCATTGATGGTCCTTTATGATTAGCCTCCGGCCTGTTTGCTACGTAATTCCTTGATTGCGCTGCGAGTGCGTTCAGCGTCTGCCGCATTAGGCACGTGCTTGAGATAGGCTTCGAGTTGATCGGCAGCGCGTTTGTAATCTCTCTTGGCCCAGTAGACTCCTCCCAGGTAACGATGCGCCTGTGCCACTTCATTACTACTGGATGCGATAGCCAGCAATAATTCCTTCTCGGCTTCTTCGAGTTTCTTTTGGCTGGCGAGCGCTATGCCTAGATACATGTGCGCGGTGGGCGCCGCGCTGTTCCTTCGTACTGCCGTGCGCAATTGTTCCTCGGCTACAGCAAACCTCTTCTGGTTCAGCAGTGCGATTCCATAATTTAGTCGGGGGTGGAATTCTTCTGGAACAATTTTCACCACTAAGGAGAGCGTCTCAGCGGCTTTGTCAGCCTGGTTTGTTTTTAGGTATTGGACGCCCAATTCATTGAGAGCGAGCGGGAATTGCGGGTAGATCAATA
>DATEUF010000005.1:0-3007 GCA_035283325.1 Pyrinomonadaceae bacterium
ATTGTAACGAATGAGTCAACTTTTTATGGGTGCAAGTTGAGCCTGGAAGACGAGTTTGTCTAACTCAGCATCCAGTTGGCGAAAGGCGCGAGCCAGTTGCGAGGGCAAAGCCACAGTCGTTTCGAGAGCTGCGCTGGCTACGTCAAAAATGCGCTGTTGGAGTTTGGTCATCAAGTATATGACCTTGCGGCCATAGGTGGTGAGGATATAAGTATGCTTACCTGCAATCCGGGCGATGAGTCCTTTCAAGCGCAAGCGGCGCAGATCGTAGCTCATCTGGCTGGCGGAGTAAGCTTCAGGAGCAATCCCCAGCAGGCTGGGGACGATCTCGCGCACGTCAGCATGGCGGAAGCCATTCAAGCTGGGCGCGAAGCGGCTCAAGGCCGCAAACAAAGCCATGACCCGGGGTTGGCCAAAGCGCAGACCGGGAGCGCGCTGCCCAGTGGCGGCCGTGGTGGGCTGGGAGACGCGCTCAAAACTTTCGGAGGAGAGCAGGCAATCTTGACTCAGCCGCTCGGTCTCCAACAACCGGCGATTGACGGCGGTGCCTAACTGGCGCAGATAGACCCAGTTGCAGAGGCCCTTGTTCACGCCAAAGTCATGCGGGTTGTTGATCGTGGTCTCTGTGCGGAGCGCGCGGTTCTCTTTGAAGTACTGTTTCACGCTGGAGTGTTTGTAGGTCACATGCAAGGTGGGTTGCACCCCGCTCTGCAGCACCTGGGTCCGGAACCGACTGGGCGTGTTGCGATACACACGGCGGCCAAAGATCAATTGCACCCGGTCTGGCCGACCCAGATCCAGGTTCTCACGCAACACCTGCTCGAAGAACTCGCGCCCGCGTACCGGACGGGTAAACACTTGCGTGCGGCTGATTTCCATTTGCCAGATGGACAGGCGATGCTGATAACCAGCTTTCCGGTCTCCGGCGGTCAACGGCCAGGGCAGTCGCTCGACCCATTTCTCGAAGAAAGCTTGCACCTGTTCAGGCCCCAACTGGTTGCAGATCGTCTGCAAGCGCTCCGGCTGATTGCACTGCAGAAAGCCGTTGTCCAGGGCTTCAAAGGCCAGCCTCGCTCGCCGCATCTGTTGCTTGGCCCACTCATGCCCGTTCACATACACCTTGACCGGATAGGGCGCATACGCCCCGATCTTGATGAACGCCGGTCCGAACTCCCGGTCCTGCAAGTAGAAGTAGTACGTCCGCACAAACACCGACTGCTGTGAGAACTGAAACCGTACGACCTTCCCTTGCGTTTCCTTATGCGCTTTCCAACTCGTCATCTTCTCCTGCGCGACTCCAACAAAAACCACGCCTTCGGCTTTCGTAAACTTCCGACGGTAGCCTGCCGCTACGTCGTCCTTGCGCTGCCCTTTCTGAAAACGCACGATCGGGATGCCTTCTTGTTTCGCAAACGCTTCCACTTGAGCCGCGAAGCTCCGGGTGATCTCACCCAACAAGACCGGCGAAGCGATCGGCTGCCCTCGATGATGTTCAAGAAAGTACACCAACCCGCCCGACGATTGCAGCACCGGAATGTACCCATTCAAGTACACCCGATCCACACAATCCAACTCCAATGACACATGCTCCTTTAGCAGTTCTGGTATGCTCATCATGGCAAAATCCTCCATCGCAGAGGATACACTCTTCACTCAATCTCGGATAGTGCCTCACCCTTGACCGACGCCCTCACTCGTCGGTTTGAGGCGAAGCTTCGTTAGTAGGCTAATATTTTTTATACCAGTCAAACGGTGCATCCGCCTGATAAAAGTCATTTAATGGTTTACCAAGTGCACTACAAAGGGACGCGAGCCGTGACAATCTCTCTTTGCCAATCGTGCGCAAAAAATGACTTCGTTCTCCGCCTTGCATTTGTACGGCTTCATTCCAAACCGCGCGCCCGACAGCGATTCCGCTTGCGCCAGCGTTACAGGCAACCGTTACCTGCTTGACGAATGGTTCATAATCCACCGCAGCGGATAAAAGAATCCATGGCACAACCGATGCGGACATAATCTCTTCACACGCATCTTTCCAGACATTTTGGTCTGATTCCGTTATGTCGAGCGGGAACTCGACCTTTAGAATATCCACCCCCAGCGGGGTTAGTCGCCGTGCCGTTTCAACCACAACATAACGTTTTTCATTTGAGGTCAATTTCTTGTTCTCATCGAGTGAATATGACAACGGCTCAAGCATGAGTGCCAGGTCATACTGCTTGCATAACAAAGGTTTCGATTTCGGTTGCAGTGGAGGAATCGGGATGATAGTACACAAGCAACTTGATTGCACTTGCGCCCATACGCCTGGCTTTTTCAACGCTCCAGCCAGGGATGATCTGGGCGTTGCGTGCGGTGGCGTCGCCTCTATAACCAGTGGCTTCAACGGCCACGACTAGGCCAACGGTGCTAGGAATTGCCCGTTGAGCAATAGCTTGTGCGGAAGAAACTTCGGGGTCGAGCAAAACAGCTGTTGCACTGCGAGCAAGCGCAGAGGTCACATCCAGTTTGAGGCGTGAAAGTTCTTCGTCACTGACGAAAGTAGGATTGGCTTTTCGAAGGTTTTGACGATGTTCTAGCGCGAGGGCAGTCAATGTTCCGCGTTTGGATGAGATTTGTTGAAGACGGCGTAGTTTTCCGATTGAAATAGGCTTCATGTTTTTTACGTGGTGATATAGGGAAAATATATTTCTTCATCCCTGATGGCGGGTATCGGCTGACAACTCCCGCAGATAATCAGCCATCAAAGGCCACAGGTGTTGATAGTATCGGTAACGGGTCTGATAGCGTTCGTGCTGCCGCGGGTCCGGCACGAAAGTACGCCCGAGTTTAACCATGACCGCCACGCCTTGCGCGTAGCTTTCGAAAAGCCCTGACCCGACCCCGGCAATGATGGCTGCACCCAAAGCCCCGGCTTCGGTGATCACTGGTCGGGTAAAGGGCTGCCCGAAAATGTTTGCGCAGGTTTGTACCCAGGCATCGGATTGGCTACCACCGCCAACGACGC
>DATEUF010000006.1:0-8311 GCA_035283325.1 Pyrinomonadaceae bacterium
CAAGTCAGCTTCCCCAAGCTCGAATTACACGATCTTTAGTTCCAAGGAAGCCAGCAGCAATCGACCGCAGTTGGTCGTTACCGTGAGTGGCACCACTTCAACGCCAACACCCACACCAACGCCGACACCAACGCCGACACCTACTCCGACACCGACACCAACGCCTACTCCGACCCCGACGCCGACACCCACGCCTACGTCTACTCCCACGCCGACGCCCACGCCTACACCCACTCCTACCCCAAGCGGCACCCCGGCGGTCGTCTTGACTGCGCCAGTTAGTGGTTCGACATTTACGGCTCCGGTGGACGTCACCGTCAGCGCCGATGCAAGCGACCCGGATGGTATAAGCAAGGTGGAGTTTTTCACAGGCAGAGCGAAGCTAGGCGAGGCAACAACTAGTCCTTACACGTTTACATGGAATAGTGTCCCCCCGGGTGGCTATTCACTGTATGCGATTGCCACGGATGGTAGTGGTGTAACGGGTGCTTCGGTCCCAGTCGTCATGAGTGTTGGAAGCGGAGCAGGAGAAGTCACGCCCATAAACTTTAAGGTTGCACTTATAGGCGACCAGGGAATGAATCCTAACTCGGTGGCGGTATTGAATCTTATCAGGGCCGAGGGCGCTCAGGCTGTCATACACCAGGGAGACCTCGGTTACACCAGCGATACTGCCGCCTGGGAAGCACAGATCAACAGTGTGCTTGGAAGTAGTTTCCCCTACTTTGCCAGCATTGGGAACGCTGACGACGCCGATTGGGTAGGCCCCCTGGGCTATCAACCGCTCTTTATTAACAGGATGAATCGGCTCGGCATTACGTGGAGCGGAGAATTAGGGATTCGAGCCTCATTCCATTATAAGGGAATTTTCATAGTGCAGGCTGCTCCGGGCATTCCGGCCTTTGATACCGGAACCATGGACGTCTATATCAGAGATCAGCTGGCCGCTGACAATTCAATCTGGTCCGTCTGCAGTTGGCACAAAGACATGAAACTCATGCAGGCTGGCGGAAAATCTGACGAAACTGGCTGGGGAGTTTATGAGGAGTCAAGAATGGGTGGAGCTATTATTGCAACGGGTCATGAGCACTCCTATTCACGTACTCACCTCTTGAGCAGCACAATAAATCAAACGGTGGCTAGCACCTCAAATAGTTTGACATTGACCAAAGGTAATACTTTTGTGTTCGTCTCCGGACTCGCAGGCGACAGCGTTCGAGTGCAGAAGTTAGGCGGGCCATGGTGGGCAAGTATCTATACGTCAACTTGTCTTGCAGGAGATCCTGTCTGCAAGCCCAACGCGACTTACGGCGCCCTCTTCGGAATTTTCAACGTCGACGGCCAGGCAAACAAAGCATTCTTTTATTTCAAGGACGTCAACGGACTCGTCGTCGACAGCTTCACAGTTATTAGTGACGTTGAATCAGTTACCCCGACTTCCACGCCCTGACCGGATCTAATCCCCTCAGAGGCGCCTCCGGCCGCATTGACGAGTACATCGATTCGTCCGAATCGCTTAACTGTCTCCGCCACCATATTTTCGATAGAGTGAGCATCCGTTACATCAACTGATTGAGCAAGGAAATATTTGGCTGAATCCGCCAGGGCCTTAAACATCTTTTGCAGTCGATCCGGCGAACGGTCAACGAGCGTCAGTCTTGCGCCGGCTCCGTGGAATGCTTCAACAACCGCCTGTCCCAGATTGCCGGCGGCGCCGGTAATTACCACTACTTGGTTCGCAAAATCCAACATTGACTCAGATGGGCTCGATATCAGGTCATGGCGTCGCCGCTTTGACAGTAATCGTGCCGGCCATCTTATTCCCGCCAGGTGCTCCGTGAAGAGTGCAATGAACGGGGTATCGCCCCTCCGCCTCAAATCTATGCTGAAACTCCCCACCCACTGCTAACACCTCCGACTCGAAACTTCCGTCATCAGCCCTGACGGTATGGCGTCCAGTAACGTCTTTCCAGATCACAGTCGTCCCCGGTTCGATTGTTATTTCTGTCGGCTCGAATGAGAAGTTACTCAGGGTGACGATCGCAGTCGGAAGACTGCTTTGCTGCGGTTGGTTCGAATGCGGTTGCAATACTGCCGTCGCCGGTGAACGTGCAGCTTCTGCTTTATACCAGACCCAATAGGTACTCATTCCGAGGATGATAACCAGCCACCAGAGCAGCAACTCGCTTCGCATCCACAGCTTGTAATTCTTGAAACGTAACCCTTCAGGCAAGAGGTTGGTGCCCGCGCGCAGAATTATGTAGAGCCCAAGTAATTCAGCGAGCGTGCCGAGTGTCGCATGAGCTGTAGGCAATGCGTAAAACCGGTCGCCGAGCATGGCAGGAATCTTGGGAAGTACGCCTCGATGAAAAACAGGTCCCATGTAACTCAAAATTGGGATAAGGTTAAGCAGAATGACCGTACTCTGGCAGATACCGTGAGCCTTGTACAGTTTGCGCCGCGCGAGAAACATCCCGGCAAGCAACGCCACCCCCATGCATATTTGCGCCGCGAGATTCAGATTAGACGCTCCTGGCGCCTCACTGCCGAACAGATTGATCATGGGTTTCTCTCAGCAGGACGTATTTGAACCTGAGTGTCACGGGCGAAACCAGCATTTGTTCCGACTATCAGAACATCCAAAACTAAACCTGCGCTTTTTCGATCTCTGCGGAAGTCGCACAGCGTCTGGTTATTTCGGCAATCCGCTCCGATATCTTCTCGACTGTCAAAACCAGCAATGCCTCGAGTGCGCGCTCCTGCTCGCTTGACATCTCCCCTAAAAGCCGGCGTCGACGAGTCATCTCCGTGAGAACCACTAACCGAAGTCGTCCTGGCAAAGTATCGTCCGTTGCTGGACCTTCAAAACCAAGAGTTTGTTGCTGGGACTGGCTCATCGGAGACAAACCTACTCTTTCCGAAACGCTGGATTAGCGGACCACTCTTACCTTGCCCGACATTTCTCCACCGGGGCTGCCATGGAATGAGCAGTGATAGGGGTACGTGCCCAGCTTGGTAAACTGCTGACTGAACGTCTTTCCGGCATTCAGGGTCGGTGATTCCCAGGAATTGTCATCGGCGGTAACTGTATGGGTACCCTCTTTGTTGGTCCATGTAACCGTTCCACCGGCCTTTATTGTCACTATCTTCGGTGTAAACTGAAAGTTGCTTATGGTCACAGCCTTGTCGGGGCTCGCACCTGTAGTCGAACTCCTGGCGGCTTTCTGGCCCGATCCGCCGACGACCAGGCAACCAAAACAAATTAGTAGAATAGAGATGATTCTTCGCATGAACGTAGTTACCTCCGTAAAAGGATCAGGACTTGAGTTGAAGTCGCTTCTCATAAAGCCGGTTACCTTCGCGCGGCCGGCCAAAGCTCTAGAAATCACAATTGCCAGCCCGCGCGAAGGTTTAGATTCATCACCCAACTACATTTTCTTCTCTTCCATCTTTAGTGGTGGCGCGTTCTTGTAATTAGCCGGCAACGCTGTGCCAGTCGCGTTACCCTTTACCTCGACGATCTGGTCCTTAAGTGGGCCGAGAATTCCCAGCAGTTCATTCTTCTCTTTCTCGGGCACATTGAAGTGATCCAGAGAGGCGACGAGATCTTCGACCAAGGCGTTGAACTCGCCTTCCGTGACCTTCATGTTCTTGTGAGTTGTCTTCATATCGCGCCCGGTGTACTTACACGGACCACCAGTTGCTGCACAGAGTTGTTCGACGAGATAAAACTTCAGACGGTGTATATCAGTTTTGCCGAACTTCTTGTTGATGCGATCGTCACCGGCAGCTCTTCCGACAAAATCATCGACCACGGCCTTCAGAGCGTCACTGCCGCCGAGCCGCTCGTAGAGCGATTTATCCTGCGCGGCGGCCGTGCCCACCAGAGTGAGACATAAACAGAGCGCGACGATAATGGGTCTAACCTTCAACATAAGACTCTCTCCTTTGATGAGACTTAGATAGTTACTTCGCGCGCGCCGGCGAAGCTCGGCGTAAGAAGTTGTCAATCGATACTCGAAGGAATCTCACATCAAGCTAAGGAGTTCCAAGCTTGAGAACTTGAGCAGAATTGCGATCAACCCCCGATCCTGCCTTACCGTGAATCCATGGCAGGGAAGATAAACCTGGGTCTTTGAACTGACCCTTGCATTATGCAAGTTGTCCAGTTCACTATACGGTGCTTAGGCGTGGAATGGATTCAGGGCCCGGTAAATATATCCAGCGGTTGGTCACTAAATCCAGCAAAGGTCGTGAGGAAAAGCTAACTTCGCTGGTGTTGTTTTCAATTAAGAGGCTTCTATCGAGGCTTCACAAAAACTAGAAGCCGGCACGAACGTGTCACGCCTGGGACTATGAAAAAACTTTTTTCACTTTCCTCGAAGTCTACAGGTTTTCCACCCGGGCTCGCCAAATGACGAAAGTTTTCGTTGACATGACGAAAGACTTCGTCAATAACTGTTCTCGTAGCGTCATCAGCACAGCAGTTAATTGCTGGCGATGATACGGCCGGCGAAGATCCGGACGTGCGCCGCATCGCTCTCGCCTCTCTTGGCAAGAGTGAAGGCTCAGTCATCATTATGGATCCTCTAACGGGGCACGTTTACGCCATAGTCAATCAGGACTGGGCCGTGCGGCGGAGCTGGAAGCCGGCATCGATTATCAAATTGGTTACGGCGGCCGCGGCTCTCGGGGACAGAACGCTTCAGCCGCCACAACCGCTGCGTCTTTCCGCTAAATCGCGACCCATCAACCTAACTGAGGCACTGGCCGTATCGTCGAACTCCTTTTTTAGCACCATCGGTGAAAGTGTCGGTCCGGAACGAATAATCAGCTATGCGCGTGAGTTTGGTCTCGGTGAGCAGACGGGCATAAATTACCCTGAGGAAAATCCAGGTCTCCTGCCAGTCCTTCCTGACGGCATCGATGTCTCTCGATTCGGTGCTACGGGTGAAGGTATTGAGGCAACACCCATACAGTTGGCCACATTAGTTTCTGCGATTGCTAATGGTGGCATGCTTCTGACGCCCCAAGTAGGACGTTCACCTAAGAGTACTGAAACCCAACCGCAGATTCGCCGGCGCATCGCCATTCCGCGGGCCAACCTGGCCCGTTTGATGGCCGGTATGATTGCGGCAGTTGATCACGGCACTGCCAACGGCGCGGCGGATCCATGGCAGACGGTGGCTGGAAAGACCGGGACCTTCCTGGAAAAGTCAGCCAAGGTCGGAATCTTCGCCTCGTACGCCCCTGCGGATGATCCACGTTTCGTCGTGGTTGTGGTAACGCGTGGTCAACACGAGAGCGGCCCTGCAGCGGCGAGTATAGCTGGGACAATATATCGTGCACTCAGCAGTGGGTCTTAAGACGAAACACGGATCGCGGGCGAGTATGTGCGATCCATAACTACATCAACCTAAAACTACAGCTGCTACTAAGAGCCAAGGCTGAACCGGTCTTGGAATAGGAAAACTCTGTAACGAATCCTGATTTAACTCGATAGACACATACACAGCGTCCCTGGAGGTCACTATGAAAACAGTTACGGTAAGGAAAGGAACACAAACAACAATTGTCACCATGGCTGCGATTGCGATTACGCTAGCTGCTGGTCAGTCTTACCGTAGCTTGTATGTCCGGGCGGCAGCCTCCTTTCCGGACCCACCGTTTGCTGAGTCACCTCAGGAGTCAGCAAGTAAGGAGGACGCAGTTCCGCTGGTTGAACGTCTTGAAGCAATCAGCAAGCGCGCGGCCGCTGATGTTGGCATCGCTATTTCTCTACACGGTGCGGGAGTTTTCCCAGAACCGAGAAAGGGCAAACACCGGCTCGGCTAATGACCTCGCGCGGCTTCTGGCGCGACTGCAAAAGGGAGAGCTCCTGCAGCCAGCGCAACAGACTCTGCTTTTGAGTTTCATGCACCGGACTATGACGGGACCGAATCGCTTACGCAGAAACCTCCCGGCCGGCACTGCTGTGGCCGACAAGACAGGAACCGGGGAGGCAGGAGTCGCCACAAATGATGTGGGCATCATCACGCTTCCAAACGGAAAAGGGCACCTGGCCATCGCGGTGCTTCTGAGTGGATCGAAGTTGCCAATCGAGGCACAGGAAAAGGTCATTGCTGAAATAGCACGGGCCGCTTACGATAGTTTCGCTGCGTTATAAGCTGCCAGTTTTGATAATTACTCAACCAGCAGGTGCTCACTCAAGACAAATAAACTCAGGGTTAGGAAGGGTTGCTCGCACCCGCTTACTCTAATAACTATTCATGTTAGCAGAGATAATCTCCGGTACAGGAAGGGTTGCTTGGTAACTAATCAAGTTGGGAAATCAGAGGTCAACTCAAAAGCAAACCTTCCCAATCCTGAGATTACTTGGTTCGAGTGATTACTTGCTGGTTGAGTGCTTATTAGACCAGCGGGTGCAAGCAGCCCTTCCAGACCTTGAGATTATTTACCTTGAGTGGTTAGCTGCTAGCTTTAATATTTTACAAGGCAGCGGCGAGTAGAAGCAGGTCTTCCCGACCGCTTTGACTTTTTCTGGTAGTGCCTCAGTTTGAAATTCTAACTGAGGCACTAACCTTTTTCTACGACCGTTTCCTTTTAGCCTCCAATCAAATAGAATCAACCACCCGCTTTGCCAGCTTTCATCGGGAAGGTCCTTATGTTTAGAAAGAATCCACATATTTCCAGAATGTTGTTTACGGCAGCTACTACCGGCGTTGCTTTGTTGCTTGGTCCGTTGGTATTGACGAACGCTCTCGCCGAAGACTGGTCACAGTTTCGCGGACCCAACGGCAGCGGCGTTGCCGAGACTACTGGCCTTCCCGTCGAGTTTGGACCAAATAAGAATGTAATCTGGAAGACGGCGCTGCCAGCCGGCCATTCTTCGCCCGTACTTACCCGCAACCGCATCTTCGTAACCGCGCACACCACAGAGAAGGAAAATTACAAGCTCTTAGTAATCTGTCTAGACCGGCAAACAGGCAAACTCATCTGGCAACACGAAGTTCCGCGCTCGCGTGTGGGCCGGTTACAGAACGTGAATGGGCCGGCCTCGCCCAGTCCCGTTACTGACGGCTCGAATGTCTATGTCTTCTTTCAAGAGTATGGGATGGTTTCCTACGACGGGTCGGGCAAGGAGCGATGGAAGCTACCACTCGGTCCGTTCAATATGTTCTACGGCTTCGGGGCGTCACCGATTCTCGTTGATGATAAAGTCGTACTGCCCGTCGATCAAGACAGCCCAAGTTCATACCTGATAGCGGTAGATAAAAACAGCGGACGCCTACGCTGGAAGGTTGAGCGGCCGGTAGTAATATCGGGCTACTCAACACCTATCATCTATCGACCGAAGGAAGGACCGAAGCAGATTGTCATTCCCGAATCCTTCCAGCTCTCGGCTTACTCGGTAGAGGACGGCAAAAGGGTTTGGTGGGTTCGCGGGCTTGCCTGCGAGATGAAATCGATAGCCAGCCACGATGCGGAGTATCTTTACATCAACGGGTGGGGCTTCCCGACCAATCAACCGGGAAGGCAGGTGGGGACGATTCCTTTCGACGATGCGCTGGGCAGATACGATAAGAATGACGACCACCAGGTTGCCAAGTCAGAGGTTTCAGGCAATGAGTCGATGGACAAGATGTTGACTGAAGCATTTGAGGCCTTTGACATGGACCGCAATGAGAAGCTGGATGCTAGAGACTGGGAAGTTTTCCGGGCAATGATGGCATCAGAAAATGGTCTGCTCGCAATCAAGTTGGGAGGTCAGGGCGATCAAACCTCGACCGCAATCCGTTGGCACTATCAGAAACCGGTACCTCAAGTTCCTTCAACCCTTCTCTACAAAGGGGTACTTTATATGATCAATGACAGCGGGATTCTGATCTCGTTTGATCCCGTGACAGGAAATGTGATCAAGCAAGGACGTCTGCATGGTGCCATCGATAAGTACTTCTCTTCTCCGGTTGCCGCTGACGACAAGGTTTTTCTGATTGGCGAGGGCGGTGCGGTGTCTGTGTTGAAAGCTGCCGGCGACTGGCAGATACTCGCGGTGAACGAGTTGGACGACGAGTGCTTCGCAACGCCGGCAATTGCCGACGGGCGAATTTATATCAGAACTCGAAGCGCCCTTTATTGCTTTGGCAAGTAGATGTCTGTAGGGGTGGCACTCCCAAGAAACCACTATGAAGCACCAAGCTAGATTCATTACGGCTGTGCCGCCTGATGTGCCGCGATGGCTTGCCTCGCGGTAGCTGCCAAGAACCGACTTGGGCTGCGCCCTTCTGCTTATGCTCATCTCACGGCTAGT
>DATEUF010000007.1:0-6729 GCA_035283325.1 Pyrinomonadaceae bacterium
CATCAATCATGCAACCGAGCACCGCGAGCAGATCAAGAGCATGCTCACGGCGCTAGGAGTGACACCTCCAGAGATTGACGGTTGGAGCTATGGTGAGTTCGCAGGTGCGCTCATTTCCCCAGAAAAGTAAGATAGTTGTAGAGGCGCAGCGTGACTTACCCACAATACCTGATCGAAATCCACAAGAGATCTGCGCCATTCGATATACAACCCGAGCGATGAGCTATCTTTCACATTTCGTGGTATACTAATGATAATAATTATTTACAAGGAACAATTCTTGAAAGAAATCCCATGACCGATCCAGAGATCCGATTTAATCAACTAATTGCTGCATTGAAGGAGCGCTATTCCCGACTAACCCCCCAACGAGTCGCGTTGGTGCGATTGATTGCAGTCAGTGAAGGACATCCCAGTGCAGGCCAACTATACACACAAATCAAGCGCCAGTTTCCAACCATGAGTCATGCAACAGTTTACAAAACCCTCGCTTTGTTGAAAGAAATGAATCAGGTGTTGGAGATCGATTTGCGTGACGACAGCCATTATGATGGCAACCGTCCCCAACCTCATCCCCACTTGATATGCATTAAGTGTAATAAGATTATCGATGGGGAAGTGTCTCTCGATCAGGAATCGCTCCGCAGGTTGGAGCAGGCGTCAGGTTTTAAGATCCTCCGTCCTCAAATATCCCTTTATGGGCTTTGTCCGGATTGTAAAGAGGAATGATAAGAAACTCTTTTTTGGAAGCTGCGCATCATCTATTCATTGTAGCGCTGTTCAACAATTTACACAATGAAAGTTGTAGGGGCGCAGCGAGACGTATCCACAATTTGCCCGAATGTAGGATGAGCTGCGCCCACCACGCAAAAGGTTACAGACCAAATAAGGAGTAAACACTATGGCCGATAGCAAATCCCCATTAACGGGCATGGCTCATAAACCCATGCCCAGCAGAGGGCCGTCGATCCGGGACTGGTGGCCGAACCAGTTGAACCTCAAGATTCTTCATCAGAACTCTCCCATGAGCAACCCGATGGGCGAGGAGTTCAATTACGCTGAGGAATTCAAGAAACTCGACCTGGAGGCCCTGAAGAAGGACCTCTATGCGCTGATGACAGACTCGCAGGACTGGTGGCCGGCTGATTTCGGTCACTACGGGCCGCTCTTCATCCGCATGGCGTGGCACAGCGCGGGCACCTACCGCATCGGAGACGGCCGCGGGGGCGCAGGGTCCGGCACCCAACGCTTTGCGCCGCTCAACAGCTGGCCCGACAATGTGAACCTCGACAAGGCACGCCGGCTGCTTTGGCCGATCAAGCAGAAATACGGCAAAAAGATCTCTTGGGCCGACCTGATGATCCTCGCCGGCAACTGCGCCTTGGAGTCGATGGGCTTTAAGACCTTCGGCTTCGGCGGCGGGCGCGAGGACGTCTGGGAGCCGGAAGAGGACATTTACTGGGGAACCGAGAGCGAGTGGCTTGCCGACAAGCGCTACACCGGTGACCGGGAACTCGAGAATCCCCTCGCCGCCGTGCAGATGGGCCTGATCTATGTAAACCCGGAAGGGCCTAACGGCAATCCGGATCCGCTCGCCGCCGCCAGGGATATCCGCGAAACCTTCGCACGCATGGCGATGAACGACGAAGAAACGGTCGCACTGATTGCTGGCGGCCATACCTTCGGCAAAACCCACGGCGCTGGCGATGCCGCCCTTGTCGGTCCCGACCCGGAAGCTGCCAGCATCGAGGAGCAGGGCCTCGGCTGGAAGAGCAAATTTGGTACGGGCAAGGGAGGTGACACGATCGGCAGCGGCCTGGAAGTCATCTGGACCACGACGCCAACGAAGTGGACCAACAACTTCTTCTGGAACCTGTTCGGCTACGAATGGGAGCTGACCAAGAGCCCGGCCGGTGCGCACCAATGGAAACCGAAATATGGTGCAGGCGCTGGTACGGTGCCGGATGCGCATGACCCGTCAAAGCGTCACGCGCCATCCATGCTGACCACTGACCTCGCCCTGCGGTTCGATCCTACCTACGAAAAGATTTCACGGCGCTTCATGGAGAATCCGGATCAGTTCGCAGACGCGTTCGCCCGGGCGTGGTTCAAGTTGACGCACCGCGACATGGGTCCCCGATCGCGCTATCTCGGCCCGGAGGTCCCGGCGGAAGAGCTGATCTGGCAGGACCCCGTCCCCGCAATCGATCACGACTTGATCGACGCGGCCGACATCGCGGAGCTCAAGGCCAAAATCCTTGCCTCGGGGCTGTCGATCCCGGAACTCGTCTTGACCGCCTGGGCGTCGGCCTCTACTTTCCGAGGCTCTGACAAGCGCGGTGGTGCGAACGGGGCGCGCATTCGTCTTGCGCCGCAAAAGGATTGGCAAGTCAACCAGCCGGCTCAACTGAAGACTGTGCTGCAGACCCTTGAGGGAATCCAAAAGGAGTTCAACCGCGCGCAGTCAGGAGGGAAGAAGGTTTCTCTCGCCGACTTGATTGTCCTGGGTGGGTGCGCAGGTGTCGAGCAAGCTGCGAAGAATGCCGGTTACGATGTGACCGTTCCCTTCACGCCCGGACGTACGGATGCATCGCAGGAGCAAACCGACGCGGCGTCATTCGCCGTACTCGAACCGGTTGCAGATGGATTCCATAACTATCTCAAATCTAAATATGCCGTCACGGCAGAGGAACTGCTGGTTGATCGTGCGCAACTGCTGACGCTGACCGCCCCAGAGATGACGGTTCTCGTTGGCGGTATGCGAGTCTTGAATGCCAACTTCGCAAAGTCCCAGCACGGCGTCTTCACCAAACGGCCAGAGACGCTCACCAATGACTTCTTCGTGAATCTGCTCGACATGAGCACGACGTGGAAGGCAACCGCGGAAGACGATAACGTGTTTGAAGGGCGTGATCGCGCAACGGGCGAACTCAAGTGGACCGGTACCCGTGTCGACCTGATCTTCGGTTCGAACTCCCAACTCCGGGCCCTGGCGGAAGTCTACGCATGTGATGACTCCCAGGAGAAGTTCCTGCACGACTTTGTAGCGGTGTGGAACAAAGTCATGAACCTTGACCGTTTCGACCTCGCCTGATCGTAGCATAAACGTCTTCGAGAGCTTCTGACAGGACGGCGAAAAAAACGGTCAGCTAAGGACCGGTTCAGCCCCGGAACAACGCCGCCCAACACCGGCTCCAGCGGACAGGAGCTGCGCCGCTCAGCTCGCAGCCGTTCCAGCGTATGATTCAACCCACTGGGCGCTGTCCGCCGTGAGCCGCTCCGATTCCCCGTTCTCACTTTTTCACTGGATGCTGGATGTCAGTCTTGCATCCTGGCTTCATCTCGTCTCTGTCTAAGAAAATTCCATCCAGATGAGTTTCTTGCCGCTTTTCCAGCTTGCGTTGGTTGGCTTTTTGGTTGTACAATCAATACAGTTCCACCAGTTTGGTGGCGGTTTTGACCGGATGTGTGCATTAAATTACAAATAGCCAGGTGCGTTGGCTAAGACGGCCTAGGCGGGTAAAGACCGCCCGTTCAACTCGGATTAAGCGGTGGTTTTTACCGCCAGTGGCTGGCGCGTTGAACTGGGCTTCGGCATCGGCTCTTTCCGCCACATCGATCCTTAACCGTTGGGCTGCCTTACTGTTCTGTGTATTCAGGAAGTTCTTGGTAGAGAGCTGGTTTAATGCCAAAGCAAGTCAGGATTCCGCGTGAAACTCAGAACCTGATAGACGCGCTCAGGAGGCATTTGACTCTGCTCAGTGAGTATTCGCATAGGGCGTTTGATCTTGGTGACCAAACTCTATGTGGTGAAGTCGCCGGCAAACTGAGAGTTCTCGTCTACAGAAGTCGTACGAGCCGACCGCTTCTGCTGTCACTCATTGAGCACTTTGGCTGGGATATTCCTATTACAATCAATAGTCCATTTGGAGATTTCCAACTCACCCTGGATGAATATCTTGACAGCTTGGCCTGCGCCATCCGAACACCCTCGCAGGGATTGGTTGAAATATCTAACAGGAATCTCCTCGCGATGTGGGCGCAGCAATATGGGGCGTCCCATGAGGACTGGGATCTCGACGAGGGATTCGCAAGTATTCTTGCACTCAGCTCCCAATTGGAAATAGGCAGCTTGCCAGCAGCATCGGCAGCTCTGAGAGCTATTAGCAACACAGTGTTGTGGGTCGGCAAGGAGTTTCTGCGGCGCGTCGATTCACAAGAACAGCAAGAGGAAACTGACAATAAATCCTGAACGCAGCGATATAACAAGAAACGGCTGCCCAACCACGGCATCCAGCGGACGGCTTCGCTCGCGCTACGCGCTAGCTCCGCTCCGCCGCCGCTGATGCCGACCGTTAGCCATCTACTTCGGCCGTAAAGATCGTATGCTGTTATCATTCCCTCATTAGTCAGTGGTTGCGTTAGCCCGTGTGCCGTGAACGTGTTGAACTTCTGTGGGATATACTTCACGGTTAATCGTGTATAAAAACGCGCGATGTTTCAAAGAATCAATTATGCAGATGAGATTTAAGAAGAGGATATGAAGACAACAATGCTTTCAGAATACCCCGATGCGAAATCGCCGGCGGGTGCAGACATTCGTTTCATTATGGATGGCGAAGCGGGCAACATGATCCATAGTACAGTCCCTCCGCATCAAGTAAATAAAGCGACTGTTCACGCAACCGTCTGCGAATTCTGGTACGTGTTGGAGGGACACGGTGAGATTTGGAGAGATGATGGCGTGGAGAGCTGCACCACTGTTCTTGTTCCAGGTACCTCAATCGATATTCCGGCAGGAACAGCTTTTCAGTACCGAAACGTATCAGACGTAGATTTGAAGTTCATTTGCATCGCCATGCCGCCTTGGCCAGGAGACTCAGAGGCTACTTATGTCAAGGGTATATGGCAGCCAACGATTTGATGGTGTCCGACATTCGTTGTCGCTAATCGAGCGAAATTAGTGGAATCGTTCATGGCCGAAAACCAATCTGGAGGACGCATAAAATATGATTTGTTAACACTTCAGTATTTGGCTAACAAAGCTCCGCAAAAGATCCGAACCGCGCTCGTCAGTTTTGACATACTCCTCTCACATAAGGTTTGGGTTGTTATTCTCGGTTCGTTGTAAAAGAACCGAGTCCAACTGCATGGGAAATTCTTTTTCAACAACGACAGGGTGGTTAGGCAGCTTACTCTGGATAAGTATGGATGGCTAACGTCTCGCTGGAGCGGACCCGGCCAGCCCGCTGTTTGCGTTTCATGCGGTTCTATCCTTGGCTTGGCTGGGCGGCTCATCAGCCGCCCCGTTAGCCCGCATTGGCGATCTCGAATTTCTCTTAGTTTGCTTAACGTCTGGCTGCAAGGGAGGAGCATTCATCCAATGGTTAAACTCAATAGCACCTTAGTGAATGTATATTGCCAGATCATCATCGCGGTACTCCTCAGCTCGTGTATTGCGACGCCCAAAGGAGTAGAAGAGACCGAGATTCCTTCCGCCGTACCAACTCTAATATCAACATCCATAGTGGCCACCAGTGTAATTCCTCAAGTAACTGCAACTGAATTTCCATCTACACCGAATATCACAGCTCCCGATGTTATCTTCTATAATGGGGAAATCCTCACCTTAGAGGATGGACAACCCACGGGTCAAGCTATCGCTGTTCTCGATAAGGAAATCGTTGCAGTCGGTAGCAATGCTGAAATCCTTGTATTGCAATCACCGCAGACGCGTCTGATCGACATCGGCGGTCTTACGATCATGCCGGGATTTGTTGATGCACATTCGCATCTCTTCAGCGCAGCGGGCAATTGGGGTTTGGATTTGGAGGGAGCTCAGCGAGTTGCCCTTGAAGGAGGTATCACATCTTTAGGAGAAATGTCTGGTTCACCGGAATTTATCAGCGAAATGAAATCTTTCAGTGAAAGTGGCCTCTTGAGAGTGCGTACAACTTTGTATATGGGCTACAATACCAACTGTGGAGAGGTTCTGGGTGATTGGTATCGTGATTATCCGCCTACACGCTCGCCAGGCGAAATATTACGGATTGGAGGAGTGAAGATTTTTACTGATGGGGGTTCTTGCGGTGCACCTGCGGTGAGTTTCCAACACCCCGTATATGGTTACGGGGACCTGTGGCTTACACAGGACGAGCTGAACTCGGTCCTTATCGAATTGCAGGCGCGTGGGTATCAGGCGGCCATTCACGCGATAGGTGATAGAGGTGTAGATCAGGCATTGAACGCGGTGGAGTTTGCACTTAACGGCAAGCCGAATTCGTTTCGCCATCGAATCGAGCATAACTCGTTAGTGCGAGATGATCAGGTATTCCGATATGGCGCCATCGGTATCGTGCCCTTGATATTCGGGTCTTATCCGATTTGCTCCGCTGAAGTCTCCCCGCCCTCGGATCAGCAAGGTTGGGAATGGCGCTGGAGAGACCTCATCGATAACAACCCGAATCTCCACTTTGCCTGGCACAGCGATATGCTTACTCGGCTGTTTGCTAAAATCAGCCCGCTTCAGCATCTATTTAGCATGGTGACGCCGTTCGAGGTCGCCAGCGATGGTGTGACCGTGTGTGACACACCTTCGTGGGTAGCTGAAAATATCCTTTCTGTTGAAGAGGCTTTGCCAATGATGACCGTCGAAGGTGCATATGCTCTGTTTTTGGAAGAAGAGGTTGGGAGCATTCGGCCAGGGAAGTATGCCGATCTAATCATACT
>DATEUF010000008.1:0-5267 GCA_035283325.1 Pyrinomonadaceae bacterium
AAAGAGCAAAGGGCAAAGGGCAAAAGGGCAAAGGGCAAAGGGCAAAGAGCAAAGGGCAAAGAGCAAAGGGCAAAGGGCAAAGGGCAAAGGGAGCTGTTAAATTAGCTTTTACTGACGAAGGGGTTGCCTCTTATCCAGAAGCGCCAGGGCTTCTCGATCCACTCTTCGGCATAATCGATCCCAATACGAGGGCCGGAAGTGATTTGCGTCCGGGAGATTCGCTTGTACTCTTCAAGCCAGACTCTGTTGCCCAGCAGGTCAGCGCCGTCGAGTTGACGATCAATACCGAGTGCGATGCAAAGTTTCCCTGGTCCGTTGGTGAGATTGCGATCATGTTGGGCCTGGCGCCGGCGGCGCATCCGGTCAAGGCCTGCGACTGGTTCGAGAGCCCGAATAAGGATAGCGTGAGGTATATCTTCCACGTTAGTTACCACGTTGAACTGGTAGTACATTCCATAAACAAAGTACACGTAGGCTGTGCCGCCGATCCGGTACATGATCTCAGTGCGGGCGGTGCGGCGACCACCATAAGCGTGTGAGGCGCGGTCTTGAGGACCACGGTAGGCTTCTGTTTCGACAATCATGCCAGATACTCGTGATCCGTCGGGTGCCGGTACGATGAGAAGCTTGCCAAGGAGTTCGCGCGCAACTGTAAGCACATTGCGACGTGTGTAGAATTCGCGAGGCAGTTTTGCGAGGGGACTTTCTGGGCGTTGAAGCGCACTCATCTACCTTCACCCCCGAAGACGCCAGATCATGGCGAAGAAGATCACAGAGCCAATAGCAACAATTCCACGCCGAACCCAGCGCTGACCAACCCGAACTGCCATTCTGGCGCCCACGTAACCGCCCGCGAGCGCTCCCGCAGCCATGAGTAGAGCATCTGGCCAGACCACGAGGCGAGAAAGCGCAAAACTCAGGACCGCAATGCTGTTGATACAGATACCCATGAAATTCTTGATCCCGTTGGCTCGCTGGAGGTCCCGCAGGCCTAACAACCCCATTGCTGCGAGCATCAAAATTCCGTTCCCTGCGCCAAAGTAGCCCCCGTACACCGCAGAAAAAAATTGAAATATCATCGCTCCCAACCACCACATGGTTTTTGGTTCGTCCGTAATGGGCTGCACTCGCAGCCAACGATTGATGGAACCCTGAGCCATGAAAAGAATGGTTGCGAAAAGAATCAGAAAAGGCACGAGTCGGGCAAAGGTCGGTGAAGGTGTCCAAATCAAGAGCCAGGCTCCCAGGGCGCCGCCAAAGACACTGGTAATACCCAGTCGCATCAGAATCGGCGAACTGTTTTCCAGTTCCCGGCGATAACCAAAGAGGCCACCAAAAAGTCCGGGCCAGAGCGCTACGGTGCTGGTGGCATTAGCTATCTTCGGATCGAGGCCGAGCCAAATGAGCAGGGGAAATATAATCAGCGTGCCACCGCCCGCAATTGAGTTAATTGCGCCGGCTGCAAAAGCGGCGGCTATCATCAAGACTGGCGGAAGCAGTGGAGAGTTCAACCCTTGGATTCTTTACCGCAACTGACACAAAATCGAAATCTAACCATTAGGTCCTGGCCATCTCGGAATCCACTTTGCCACCAGGATAAAATGGGATGTCACTTGGTAGGCTCGATGCCGCAATAAAGGTGATGAGAAAACCCTCCTCGCGATACAGAAATAATGGCTTCCACATTGGATTATTTTTCAGAGGATCTTCATTCGTAGTCCAATTCACCTCCAGGCCGTACCAACCATCGCCAATGTTCGGAAACGCATACTTGCCCTGCGAATCGGAAGTCGCCGCTGAAACCTGTTGGCTGCATTGTTTGAACTCTTGGTCCTCCTCTTGAGACAGCTTATTCTTTTGGCCAAGTTTCGCGCAGTTCTCATCCTTGTAGCTCTTCAACTTAACTTCCGCATTCTGCAATGGTCCATTTGAACCGGACAACGTGCCAGCAATTGTGCCGCCGCGCGGGCTAGGTATTTCTTTGTTGCTCAAACAGGAAAAAGAAATGATGACGAGCGCGAGAGGAATTAATATTTTCTTGACCATGAGTTCACCTCGGTTCAGTCAGTCGTTTCATGCTTTCGTCTGTCGAATGAGCGGCACTTTATGACAGGGTTGCGGGTCAGTCAATAGTACGCGTAGGACAATATTCCGGGCTAGGAGCAATACAGTGACTTCATGTACTCAATAACTTCTTACCGGTTGCTTTGGATAAACGAGCGAATCTTTTTCAGGACTGGACCACGTACAGGCCGGACACGGGTCTTAAGCTGGTCCAGCGCTGTTGTGGAATGACACTTACCCGGGCCGCTACTGGAAGCAAGGTTAAAAGCTTAGGCCCGCGTGTTAGAATGTCTTTACAAATAAGACTAGTCAGTATGCTTGGTGGGTCAGTACTGACCACTGACAACTGACCTCTGACAATATGACAATTCCCAAAACAGCACGCACGACTATCAAGCGTCTTCCTAAACGTGGCGTTTACGAGCGTCAGGAAATCTACAGAATTCTGGCTGAAGGTCTCATCTGTCATGTGGGCTTCGTTGCCGAAGGGCAGCCGGTCGTAATTCCTACTGGCTATGCTCGCGTTGATGACCACCTCTATATACACGGTTCACAGGCAAGCCGAATGTTGCGGGCCCTTGCTGCGGGTGTCGACGTATGCGTTACGGTGACCCTACTCGATGGACTGGTACTTGCTCGCTCCGCGTTTCACCATTCAATGAACTATCGGTCCGTGGTCATTTTTGGCCGGGCAACTGAGGTCCACGACCGAGCGGAGAAGTTGGTGGCTTTGCGGGCTTTTTCCGAACACATGATTCCAGGACGCTGGGAGGAGGTTCGCCAACCGAATGAGCAGGAGTTGCGTGCCACCACGGTACTCTTGCTGCCACTTACGGAAGGTTCAGCGAAGGTACGCACCGGTCCACCAATTGATGACGAAGAGGATTACGCACTACGGGTGTGGGCGGGACTGATCCCCCTGAGTCTAACCTCGGGCTCACCGGTACCGGATCCACGCTTGAACACCCCTATCGAAGTGCCCGCCTACTGTTCCAAATACTCAAGAGGCGATTCTGGTACCAAGTGATTCCCCAGAGATAATATTGGCGCTCCGTTCCAGGTGGGTGTGCGACAAATTTGTGGGTAGAAGTCGCTAGCCGGCGGCGCGCATTTCCCAAAATTCTTCCCAGCGACCGCTTAATTGAACACAGCGCAGGGCAATGATGTCGTTGGCGCCACGAACGCTCCAATGCATACCCGATTGCTTTAAGCGGCGGCCGACTATGGTCTTGCAACCAGCCTCTACCACGCCTGAACCAACGAACAACTCTTGCTGACGGAACTGCCGATAACGCATCCGTTGAGTATTGTTCTCGAAGTAGTTAATCGTCTTTCGAAGTTCTTCTTTTGCTTTTGTCCCGCTGGGCCGTAGCCGCCGCATGCTGATGAGCACGGCCTCGACATCTCCTTCATCAAGTTGAGCGATGCGCGCGCTACTCCAGTGCCCCGCTTTTGTGCTCGCTGGTCCATAGATAATTTTGCTTAAGTCAGTCAGGTGCTCGCGGGCATGATAAAGATCAACTATCTGAATAGCGCCCGGAAAATGCTCGTCAGCCAGTCGCCAAATCCAAAGCGCGCCGTCACCAATGACGATCACTTCGGCGGCGCGTCTTAGCCCCCGCCGCTCGGCTTCACCGTAGATGCGCCAGCCAAATTCCGCGGCCAACTCAATCGCGCCCACATAGGTGGTGGAAGCTTCATCACGCTGGGGTCGGCCTTTTTCATCAACCGTGGTTTGCGTAAACACACAGCCCAACTTCGCCTCCCGCGTCCGCGCTTCCCCATTTTCTCCCTTCCCACGCCGTCCCGCAGTTTCACGCTTCACCACCGGCACGCCGGTCCCATCGATGCTGATATAAAGCTTCGCCACAGACTTAAGCGCCACTACGTTTTCACTCATGGCCTGTGTACGTTCTCTTTGTCCCACTACTTCAAGCTGGCACCCAATCGACTCCGCAACTCGTTCTACTGATTTGGTTTCTACCTTAATGCCAGCCATCTCAGCGATGTCGCACCGCGCCTCATTGAACGACTCTTTACCGCCCATCCGGCCCATCATTCGCCGCACCCCAGGACTAAACGACGTGCCCACAATGTCAAGCTGTTCATCACGGGGCAGCACTCCTTTTCCGCAGTCGCCACAGTAGTAATAGCTGCGCCCTAGCCTGATTGTCCCCAACACCGTAGTTATTTCTTTATGGCGGTAATCGACAAATGTCGCTTCATGCCCAGCGTCACATTTCACGATCCCAGCCGAGCCGTCGTGATGATTAAGCACTCGCTCAAGCACCATCCCACCTACCTTATGCACTGACCTCCGAATAAACAACTCACTCGCTTCCAGATCGGGAACGCCAGTCTGCCGTAGCAAACAATCCACTAAGCGCTCTAACTCTTGCGCCACTTCCTGCTGTATTTCCGCTGCAGCGTTTTTTTTAGGCGCTCTAACTCTGCTTCGTTCTTTATCTCTGGCACTGGACGCAACCGGCAGATCTGCTCACTGACTGACACTAATTCATCACTCAGCTCTTCAAAACGTCGGTAGTTGCTTAGCTCCGTTTCCACCTTTACCAGTTCTGGTCCTAAGTGAAGATTCTGCGCCCGGCTTTTCCCCTTCTGCGTAGTGCTCCACTGATACCGCGGACCATGTCCCGGATGTTCCGCTTTGGCACAGGCACAGTTGGACTTCCCACATCGGCGGTAGCTTGTGGAAATCGTTCCCCGCCGAAAATCTCCCAATCGCGTTAGCTCGTTAAAAAGTTCCTGACGTCGTTTTTCAAGGGAAGCTAGTGTTTCTGTCATAGGCTCTAGGAAGCTCCTTATCTGGTTGCTCGACAAGCAGCCAGATTATAGTTCTTCTCTAGGTTAGCTCAAACTCCCCCTTCGTCGCCCACAAATTTGTCGCACACCCGGAAGGTGCACACTTGATGCATTAAACTCTCAAGGCTTGTTATAATATAAGTTTTTCCGGGGCAGACACCATTTTAACCGCCTGATAGCTCTGGAGTAAGCAATCAATGTACGAATTTGCAGTTGCGCCAGCAGTAACGAACATCAGGAGACGCGGCGTTACGATCACTGATGTCACGCCGGCCAGCCTGGGCGCGGAACTCGAACTCCAACCCGGCGATCGCATCACCAGGGTTAATGGGCGCGGTATTCGTGATTATCTGGATTTTAGATTTCATGCGGCTGGGGAGACG
>DATEUF010000009.1:0-26973 GCA_035283325.1 Pyrinomonadaceae bacterium
ATTGGAAGAGCGTCCGCGAAGGAGGGCATAGCCCAAGCGCGAGAAGCAGCTGATCCCGCGAGGCAAGCCACCGCGGCACATCAGGCGGCACAGCCGTAGCCACGAGCAATGGTTTCCCTTTGACATCTGCCAGTACCACGCTGGCTGGTGAACTCCGTGGCCGCCCCCCGGTCGCGCCGGAACAGACGGCCACTGAGTGCCGCCCCTACAAAGTGCGTGGGCGCGAGCGCGCACAGAACACGCTTGAGGGAACGCGCAAATGAATGAATGGTTTCGGAAGTTTTCTGTAGCTGCATCGAACGCCCTAGGTTCGTCGTGGATGTTTGTCGCCAATGTTCTGTTGATCCTGATCTGGCTCATTGCTGGACCTTTCTTCAACTATTCTGACTCATGGCAGTTGGTAGTGAATACCGGAACGACGGTGCTTACTTTTCTGGCTGTCTTCCTGATTCAAAACACCCAGAACCGCGACGCCAAAGCGATTCACCTGAAGTTGGACGAACTCATCAAAGGCGTCGAGGGGGCGCGCACGCACCTCGTGGATCTAGAAAATCTGTCAGATGACGAACTGGACGACCTTCAGAAAGAATTTACACGCCTTAGAAAAATAGGGAAGTGAAGAATCCGGGAATATCGAAGTTTACGAAGACAGCGTCGCGGGGCCAGACGGAAAATCGGATAACTATACAACGGTAAAGTTGCGACCGGGCGTTGCGATCCTTGCTTTGGACGATGACGGCTTTGTTTATCTGGTGCGTGAATTTCGGTATGCCCTGGGACGCCAGAGCATTGAAGTTGTGAGCGGAACGATCGACAAAGGTGAAGCCTCGTTGAGCGCGGCGCGGCGTGAATTGCACGAGGAGTTGGGTATTAAGGCGCAGGAGTTTGTAGAGCTGGGCCGCCTGGATCCGATTACCTCCGTCCTGGATGCGCCGACGTATCTGTTCCTCGCGCGCGGGCTGGAGTTCGGCAAGAAGTCACCTGACGGAGCGGAACAGATTGAGACTCTAAAGTTTCGGTTGGCTGACGCACTGAGGATGGTCGACTCAAACGAGATCACACACGCGCAGAGTTGTGCACTAATCTGTATGGCAAGTCGGTGGCTTTCCGCGCCCGCTGAAAATTGTAGATAGTGAATCGGTCACCGGCACTCTCCAAAACGAATTCTCTTAAGATCAAATTGATTGCCCAAAAGGTGATAGGAATTCAGGTCCCGCCTCTGGAAATTCGGCTTTATTAGTACTGCTTAATAATTACCGTGAGAGAATTTGCTCAAAAGAGGTGGCTTCCGCTAGCTTTGATGACCCCCCAGCGTGCGCCGGCGGAAGATCCCTTCGATGTCAGCCCGCAACTCCTGAAAGAGTCGTTTGATGGTTGGGTGTCGGGCGCTGGGCCATCCGGCCACTGGCACGAACTGCAACCCTTGCGAACGGAAGAGTTTATGCAAGTTGAACTCGTGACTGTTCGCGAAGGATGTACTCATCGCCGATGGCCACCACAAGTAGTGATGAAGTTCTTTGTTGCTGAAGTAATCAGGCCTAGCCGAAACCGCAGACCAGCAGATCATTCGTATGACGATCTTCCTGAGCTACGACGTGTGAGTTCCTACTAGTTCGACCTTCATCACTGGCAGTCGGGCCGGCTGGACAACCTTCGCCTCTTCTTCGCTTCGCGCAAATTTTACCTTGAGACGGTTGAACGGCTGTTCGACTAAATAAAAAGAGAGCGCCGCTACTCCCAGCGCTACGACGAATCTGGCCCAGGGATCCCATTCTCCAACCAGCCAATAAAAACTGGTCGCTTTCAATAACAACCAGTGCCACAGATACAGTCCATAGGAAATCTTGCCCAGCCAGCGAAGCGGGTGTAGCTCGAGTGCTCTTGTAAGTAAGTGAGAAGGTGAGTTGGCCGCGCCCCAAACCAGAACTCCCGAGGTCATTGCCACTGCTGTATACCCTCCCAGATAAAGGAAGTGGTCCGTGAACGTGGTGGTCAGCAGCAGATACGACAGGCAGACCGCCGATAGAGGCATCACCGCATTCGCGCTGATCGTGAACACTAGCTGCTGCTTCCTGCTGGTCACCCGGAAGGGAAGTAGCCCGATTAAACAGCCGATCAGAAGCGCGTCGGCTCGCGTATCGGTGCCGTAGTAAAGTCGGTGAAGCTCAGCACCCTCCCGAAACAGCATAGAGCGATGGACCATGATTGCCATAATGACCAGCACGAGTCCTGCGAACATAACTGACTTCCTAACTTTGAGTCCCAGAACGGCTGAGAATACAATTGGCCACAGCAAGTAAAATTGCTCCTCAATCGAAAGTGACCAGATGATTGCTGTCGGATCGAGTGAAAGATCCCAGCCAAGAGCCATGCGCCAGTTGGTCGAGTAACAGAGGGCCATTGCTATCAATTTTATTTCTTGCAGCAGTTGGTCGAACTGCAAATGGTAGGTGACCAAAAGGCAAGCGAGGAGGAAGACTACCAGCGCTGGTCCCAGACGTAGCACCCGGCGCATATAAAAATTACGGAATGAGATAGTCCCGGTCGCATCAAATTCAGCCAGCAGAAGGCTGGTGATGAGAAATCCACTGAGAACAAAAAACAGGTCCACCCCCAGAAACCCCCCGGCAAATGAGACGGGAATTAGCTGATGATGAGCAATCACCAGGACTATTGCTATTCCCCGCAAGCCGTCCAAGGCCGGAACGTGTTTTGAACGCATTTCGTGCATTTGGGTTTGAAAGAGGACTTCTAACGCAAGTGTAACGCTGAGGCAACTGGGCGCAGGCCTGGGAGTCCCAGGGCGAAAATGGATAAGAGGAGAACAATAAGTATCAGCGCGGCGCTCATTGTATTGATCTGCTTCTTCCTACCCTGGGTGCAGGTGAGTTGCGGCGGCAGCAAAGACACGTTCGCAGGCGTTGACCTCGCACGTGATGGCCATAATGCCCTCTGGCTGATTCCGGTACTAATGCTGGTAGTGCTAGCGCTGACGACCAGACGCAGGGAAACACGAGCCCTCGCACCGAATTCTCTTACAAGTTTGGTGGCAGGACTTGTCAGTGCCTATCTCATGAATCGAGAGCGAGTGAGGGCAGAGGACACCGAGTTGCTTAACGTTCGCGTAACGGGATGGTTTTGGCTTGGGTTTGGCTGTTCGTTTTTGATTGCAGCAATCGCCGTGTTGCAACTGTTGCAGCGCTCTAAAAAGGAGACTTGATAGTTGCGTTGCGTGAGGCTCAGGCAGATCAATTAATGTGTTTAGAGGACGAGCGCGTAGCGTTGCTCAAACTACACCGGAAGCAGGGGTGATGGAAACCGAACGCTTTCACGTCAACTCTTCTTGTGTTGATTGGCCATTACGCCAGAATCTACAGTTGACCCGGTGCGGGAGATGACCTGGAAATACATGTTATCGTCGACAACTTCGAAGAGCATGAAATGCATATCGCTGTCAAAAGACTTGTCAGTCAAGGGGGACCCTGCCAGCATAATGTCGGCGAGTTGTTGCTGTTTCTGGGTGCCGGTGCCTGTGTCGCCAATCACGGCGAAACGGACCGAACCATCTTTTACAGGTAAGGCAAGTTTGACGGGAAGACTTGCCCTGGATTCTGGCTTAGCGTTGTTAGAAGAGAGACTCTGACAATAGTTATGGTTCAGGAGTCCGTTAATCAGTAGCAGAGCGATCGTGAAAACCAGAGCAACAATCTGTCGCATACAGCCTCCCGAGTTCTAGAAAATTTAGGGCAGGGTGTTGAGCATGTAGTCAACAATAATGCCGTAATCGGTATCTACGAGGAGCATGTGCCGTCCGACAAAACGATACTTCACCTCTTTTGGTAATTGCGGAAGTTCGAGTAAGAGCGTTGCGGGCACTTCAGCTATTTCCTTTGTTTCGGGATACGGATAATTCACCTTAAGCGGAACTCCCTGGTGTCGGCTTCCAGTATTGTCTCTTTCACATCTCGCCGATCCTTTCCTTTGAACTCACTCCGAACAATACTCCGGATGTAATTGACAACTTCCTCACTAAAGATGGCTCCGGATTTGGCGTTGGTGCGGGCGGCCCGCAGGGCTGCAACAAAGGCGCTCTCGTTTGCCTGTATCTGTTCAGGAGTGCTGTCCTTTGAGAGTTTGGGTAGCTTCTCCTTAACCTGGTTCCGCTGCTTCACATAATTCTTAATACTCTGATCGAATCGGGCCAAGAGCTGCTTGTCGAGCTGCTTGTCTTGGGCTTTGACCGCAGTCTGGGAATTTTGTCTTTGAGACGTTTGCGCGCCACATGTCCACTGTCCGGCAAACGAAATTAAGGCCATGGCAGCGACGAGAGGTGATAATATCAGTCGTTTCCTTTCCATCATGTCCGGCGAATTTGCAAACTTGATGCCATCTTGAGGCTAACCTTGGGTGCCGCCGATAGAGTTCGTCAACACGATCAATCGGCCGGAATGTCCTCATCGGCGACACTGCCTGTACGATTTCGCTTCTCTATTTGCGTTACCCGATGAGAGGGCTAAGACAAGCGGGTTTGATCCAGCTTTAGAACTGTATGAAGCAACACATTGGTGCCGTTCACGATATCTTTAGGTCGTGAGAACTCGCGGGGAGAGTGGCTGATGCCAGCAACACTTGGGATGAAGATCATTCCGACGGGTGCCAGGCGAGCGATATCTTGCGCATCATGGCCGGCGCCACTCGGCATTAACTTCGTACTTAATCCCAGCTCTTCTGCAGATGCCGCAATCAACTTCCTTATTCTCGCATCCGTAGGTGCCGGAATGTTGGTATTGATCTCCTCAAAGCGAAATGAGGTTTGATGTGTGCGCGCTATACGCTGTGCTTCTTCCGAGATTTGTCCGTAAAGCATGCTAATCTTCGAGCGGTCGAGATCCCGCAACTCTAAACTTACAACTACTGTTCCTGGAATCACATTAGGCGCACCCGGCAAAGCCTGAATCCTGCCGACCGTACCGACCTGTCTGCCCGGCACGTTCGTGACAATCTTGTTTACAGCCTGAATGAATGCCGCTGCGGCCAAAAGCGCGTCTTGCCTCTTGTTCATGGGAGTGGTTCCTGCATGATTGGCAAACCCTTCGATCGTGACGTCCCACCAATTAATGCCGACAATTCCTTCGACTATGCCGATATCGATCTTTTCCGAATCCAGTATGCCTCCCTGCTCGATGTGTAATTCCAGATAGGCTGCAATGTCGCCGCGCTTCCGTCTAACGTCAGCAAGGTTTTTCGAGTCCCCACCTAAATACTCAATGCCTTCGCGGATAGTCTTCCCACTGCGACTTACTAGAGCCAACTCCTTTTCTGTTAGTTCTCCATCTATAGCCCGGCTTCCTATTAGGCCACCTTCCTCGTTTTGAAAGATGATTACTTCGAGTCCATGACGAGTAGCAATTTTGTTCTCGGTGAGAGTTTGGGCCACCTCAATTGCCCCGAGGGAACCCACAACTCCATCATAGTTCCCACCTTCCGGAACTGTATCCGTGTGCGACCCGAACAGAATCGGCGGAAGACTGGGCTCGCTCCCGGCCCTACGGCCGATGATATTCGCTGCTGCGTCGATTGTTGGATTGAGTTGTGCGCCGCGCATCAGGCCAATGACATAATCACGGCCGCGGCGATCAGCGTCGCTATAGGCCAGCCGACTAACGCCGCCCTCCGAATTCTTGCCAAATTCGGAAAGGGCGTCTATATGATTGATTAGCCGCGTTCCGTTGATAGAGGGAGGAGCCGGATTAGCAGCTTGCCTGAGCGCAAGACTGCCAAGCATCGTTAAGCCTCGCAGGTTAAACTCTCGCCTGTTCATCCCTGACGGCTTATTCCTCAGGACGAATCATGAAGTTACTTTGACCAGAACCTCGAACGCGATTGCGGCCATCATCAACTGTTCTGGATTCGAGTCCAAGCAGAGCGCGGACGATTGCCAGCCGCACAATTATGCGTGGCTCGGAAAACTGGAACCTGTTAGCCAGCGCCTCAGCGCGCTCACCATCGCTCCTGGCAAGAGACCCTATCACTTGCCCATAACGAGCTACCATTCCATTCAGATTGCTGCCTCCCTGCAATGGCAACTCACCATCACGAAACACGTTGACTTCAAAGCCGCTGAGCGTAGCCGCTGCCGACAGCAATTCATTCAGTTGCGAGATGCCGGGTTCAAGAGTTTCAAAACTACGAGCTGGCTCCAGAAGGCGAAATGCTTCCGCTACCTTTAGTTGTCGTTCAAACTGCTGATAACTGGTTGCGCGCCGGGCTGTATATTGCCGCGCCTCATTCAGGAGTTTTAATGCCACCTCCGGATCTTTCGGTTGGGCATCTGCCGCGAGCCGTAGCAACAGATCGACGCGCTCATCGTCGGAGGCGAGACTTGCAAGCTTCTGCTGCAGTACCTCGAGCCTCTCGCTGGAAAACTGCTCCGAGATTTTGCGAAACTCAATCCGTTGCAAGACCCGATTGCGTGCCGCGGTGTCCAGATGATCGTTAGCAATCTGTCCAGCGCGCTCGGGGTTACCGTCGTCCAGCGCTTTGAGCGCTGCCTGCTCGTACACCCGAGCTTGAAATCGCGGCGGCATCTTCGGTGCTGCAGCCAACAGATTATCGACGTTTGCCTGTTGAGAGCCTGTGAGTAGTTGGCGAAAGGCACTGCGCTGATTGTCGCCGATTGAGAGTTCTGTCAGTTTCTGTCGCACTGCCTGTGCGCGGGAAGGGACATACTGATCGATCATTGGTAACAATGATTGCAATCCATTTAGAAGCCTGCGGGCATTGCTCTGTTCACTCTGTGCGTCAGTCGGCGAAGTATTTATCTGGCGGTTGGCACCGGCTCTGCGAGTATTGTTAGACCCGCGCTGATTGGTGCTGGCGGATTGTGGTGTAGCCTTGAGAGCAGCTTCGATTAGCGTGGCCATTAACTCCTGGTATGCCGACAGGGCCAACAGAGGTGTTCGCTGATTAGAGTCTGTGCCTGGCACAGGTTCACTTAACCGCGGCCCGGGAGCCAGGAGACTTAAAGCCAGACCACTGGCATCCCGATTTCCAAGCATGTTCGCGGACTTAAGGCTTCGAAGTATCTTTTCTTCCAGCTTAGTGGCAGCCTCCGGGTCCTTCGATTGAAGTTCCCCAAGTACGTTGGCGAGACTACGCGGAAGCTCGCCTTTGGCAAGCAACTGTTCAGCATTTTGCAATGCCACCTTCGGATCCAGTGCCGCGATCTGAGCGAGCAAGTCTTGCTCAAGGTTTTCGTCCGCATTCGCACCGCGAGAACCGCCTGTTGTAGGCGCAAAGGTGCGTGTAGCGGCCAAAAGCTGATAAGCCAAAGATGCATCGTGACGGGCGGCCGCAAACACAAGCTCGCGGCGGAGCTGATTCACTGATCGACCAGAGTTTCGACCACGGCCCTGTTCGGTTGAGGGATTGCGCAGAACCTCAGCTACTGAGTCAGCAGCGAGAGAAAGGAGTGAGCGCGCCCGTCCTTGATTGTGGTCCCAGAGGAGATCGGCCGCGGAGATCTGAATCCGAATGCGGTTCTCCGGCAGCTTGAGCATCTGGACGTCCGTCAGCAGCTGCTCCAGCAGGGCAAAAGCCTTCTGCTCCGCAACCTCTTTTTGCTTTTGCAGCTCTTCCTGAGTCGGCTGCGTCTCCTGGGTAAGCGCCGTCGCGGTGCTCACATTTTCCTGGGCGCGGACGTGCAATGCGGCCACGCAGATTATCAAAAAAGCTACTGAAACAATCTTCCGGGAGTTCCTGGACATCTTTTCAACCTCAAGGGCAAATTCAAGTCTTAGACGGTCTGACGGGTTTAATAGTCTGACCATTTCTTGACATTATACGGTTGTAGGTGGAATAAAGCCTAAAAATCCTCGAAAAAGGTCAGACGCAACATGAATCTTAAGGGAAGGGTGGCAATCGTCACGGGCGGCAGCCGCGGCATTGGTCGTGGTATCGCAGACGCTCTGTTAAAGAGTGGCACAACAGTCTGCATCAGCGCCCGCAACCAGGCAGAACTCGAGCAAGCCGCCGCCGACCTGACTTCGAAGAGTGGCGGCAGCGCCGTAGGCCTTGCTTGCGACGTGCGTGACTACGAGCAAGTCAAGGCCTTATTCCGGCAGGTCGCGTCACAATTTGGTGGCGTTGATATTCTCATCAACAATGCTGGCATCGGAATATTTGGCTCTGTAGAAACAATGACACCCGCAGATTTTCGGGCCGTGCTCGAAACTAACTTGAGCGGCGTTTTCCATTGCTGTCACGAGGCTATTCCGTTGTTGAAGCAGCGCGGTGGTGGTTACATAATCAACATCTCATCACTGGCGGGGACCAATGCGCACCCGCAAATGGCCGCCTACAACGCGTCCAAGTTTGGCCTCAACGGCTTCAGCGAAGCTCTGATGCAAGAGGTCCGGCACGATGGAATCAAAGTGAGTTACATCATGCCGGGATCTGTAAATACAGAGTTTGGAGGTGATGTCCCAGACGCAGGAAAGGCCTGGCAGTTGCAGCCGGCAGATATCGCGCGCGTCGTCCTTGATCTGCTGGCACAGGACGAGCGCAGCTTGGCAAGCCGCGTGGAGATCAGACCCAGTAAACCACCGCGACGGTAATGGGGCCAGAAGTTATGCGAGCCGTGGTTCAGCGTGTCACCCGGGCCAGCGTCAAGGTTGAGGATGAGGTAGTCGGTGAAATTGGAAGAGGCCTCGTCGTTTTCGTGGGTGTGGCCCGAAACGACGATCAGTCGGACGCAGCATATCTGGCGGCAAAGATTGCCGCCCTACGAATTTTTGATGATCCGGACGGACGAATGAACCTGTCGCTGAGAGACATCGGTGGCGGTGTCCTCGTGGTATCGCAGTTTACGCTCTATGGTGACGTGCGGCGAGGATTGCGTCCCTCCTGGACTGAGGCAGCGCCGCCTGGGGTCGCTGAGCCACTTTATGAGCTGGTGGTTACGGAGTTACAGAGGCTGGGTTGTCAGGTTGCAACGGGTGGCTTTCGCCGTACCATGTTGGTTGAGTTAAGCAACGATGGCCCTGTCACCATTCTGCTGGATAGCCATAAGGTGTTTTGAGTCAGATCATGTCGTCGCCAGTTTTTGAGCGTGGGTCTAATTCAAACCGTTCACGATCCCGACGCTCGATTTTGTCAAGGAAATCCAGTTCCTCGTTATCTTCAAAACTAATTCCCACGGCATTGGCGTTCTCTTCCACCAGCGACTGATCCGGCGT
Organism: Pyrinomonadaceae bacterium; assembly: GCA_035283325.1. Classification (GTDB taxonomy): domain Bacteria; phylum Acidobacteriota; class Blastocatellia; order Pyrinomonadales; family Pyrinomonadaceae; genus PSRF01. The sequence continues at coordinate 9,237 of DATEUF010000009.1, forward strand.
TGGATTATCACCTGCTACTGTCTCCGAGCCACTATCATTTACGTCTTCCCAAACGGCGTCAAGATCGCCTCCCGCATCTTTAGGAGAAGCTGCCGTGTTATTGCGCAGGCGATGGGCCAGCAGTTCGGGGTCTTTGGGAGCGCGAGAAATCTCCTCTTCCATAAACTCCTCAATCTCCGGATCAGGAATGTAGTCGGGATTGTTGCTCAGGTATGCAAAATCGTCCGCCTGTTTTTTGGTCATTGTGAAATCTCCTTAGAATCCGGTTTCATCGATCTGACATCGAAGGGTAGCTCTGTGCTCGCGCATTACGGGGCATAACGTTTTCGTAACTATAACAAACGGCTGGATGCACAGCAATAATCAGAGTGGAATCAAAGCCCTTTGGCGGCATTGGCGGCAAGGACAGCTTGACGATTGGTTACTGCCACCTTAAACTTAAATTTGCTACCAAAAACATTTCGTTAACATTCCACACTAGCGTGAAGCCCGATTGCTTCGCGCCTGCAAACGTTCGGTTTCTATGCCTGCACCACTCTTTAATTCACTTCAGACTTTTAGTCCTACCTCCGGAAAAACAGGCCAGTTCTTCTCGTTGCCGCAATTGGAGAAAGAAGCTGTCGGTCCAGTTTCTCGACTCCCAGTTTGCCTGCGCATCGTATTGGAGTCAGTGCTCCGCAATTACGATGGAAAAAAGATTACGGAAGAAGACGTGCGAATGCTGGCAAACTGGCAGCCAAACGGCGCCAGAACCGAAGAGATTCCCTTTTTGGTCGCCCGGGTGCTGCTCCAGGATTTCACCGGCGTGCCACTGCTGGTTGATCTTGCGGCAATGCGTTCGGCCGTTCGCCGGTTGGGAAAAAACACCGGAATAATCGAACCTTTGGTGACGGTCGACCTTGTTATCGATCACTCTGTGCAGGTCGACTTTGCCAGCACCAAAGACGCATTTGAGAAGAACATGATAATGGAGTTTAAGCGCAACAACTCCCGTTATCAGTTTCTGAAATGGGGCACCCAGGCCTTTGAGGGCTTCCGTGTTATACCTCCCGGCATCGGCATCTGCCACCAGGTAAACCTCGAGTACTTGGCCAAAAACGTTTGGGAAAGGAATGGAGTGTATTTCCCGGACACACTCGTCGGTACGGATTCACATACGACTATGATCAATGGCTTGGGGATTGTCGGTTGGGGAGTTGGTGGCATCGAGGCCGAAGCGGCAATGCTGGGCCAGCCGGTCTATTTTCTGATGCCGGATGTCGTTGGTGTGCACCTGTCGGGAAGTTTGCGTGAAGGAGTAACTGCGACCGATCTCGTCCTCCGAGTGACGGAAATGCTGCGTCAGGCGAAAGTGGTCGGCAAGTTTGTTGAGTTTCATGGTGATGGTGCTGCCAGTCTTTCAGTTCCGGACCGAGCGACAATCGCCAATATGGCTCCCGAGTATGGCGCCACCATGGGTTTCTTCCCGATTGATAGAGAGACTTGCGGTTACTTAAGCGTCACGGGCCGGTCTGAAGAGCACGTGCAATCGGTGGCCAACTATTACAAGGCACAAGGGCTTTTCGGAATGCCGAAAGAAGGTGAATGCGAGTACAGCAAGGTTCTGGAACTGGACCTTGGCTCAATCGAACCGAGTGTGGCAGGTCCAAAGCGGCCTCAGGACCGCATCGAATTGTCGCGCTTGAGAGAACAGTTCCGTGATCTGCTACAGAAGCCAACCACAGCAGGCGGCTACGGAAAAGGTAAAGAGGAGACTGTGGCCCGCTACTTTACGCGCGTAGGGACACCGGCAATCGCCCTAACTGCAATTGCGGGCGGCGGTGAACAGGCGCCCATTCCGGTATCTGCTGGCGGGGGCGTAAGTCCGGCAAACACCAGCGTGTGGACGGAGACGGAGATGGTAAATAACCGTCCCACCCCCGACCGCGTTGAGGAGATAAACCCGGAAGAATTTCCCCATGCCGAAGTTGATTTGGGCCATGGCGACATTCTAATCGCGGCGATTACATCATGCACAAATACTTCTAACCCGAGCGTCATGCTGGCAGCCGGCTTGTTGGCCCGAAAGGCGGTGGAACGGGGGCTTGGACCAAGGCCCGCCGTGAAGAGTTCGTTGGCGCCCGGTTCCAGAGTCGTTACTCACTATCTTGAGAAGACAGGTTTGCAGCCCTACTTGAATCAGCTTGGCTTTAATCTAGTGGGATACGGTTGCACCACCTGCATCGGTAATTCCGGGCCATTAGATCCGTCCATCGAAGACGTCGTGATTGAGCATGACCTGGTCGCCGCCAGTGTGCTTTCCGGAAACAGAAACTTTGAAGCGCGTGTGCACCAAAGCATCAAGGCCAACTTCTTGATGAGTCCCCCACTGGTTGTAGCATTCGCGCTAGCCGGCAGAATCGATATCGATCTGGCAAACGAACCGCTTGGCACCGCAAAGAATGGTGAGGACGTCTATCTTCGCGACATTTGGCCCACGCTCGAGGAGGTCAACAACCTGTTGCGCGCTGCCTTTGACCCGGAAACCTATCGCAGTTTATACAGCGACTTCGCTGAACAGAACCCACTTTGGAACGAGATTCCAGCCAGCACTGGAAGTGTGTACGACTGGGATCCGCAATCCACTTATATTCAAGAACCTCCGTATTTCGAAGGCTTCAGTAATGAGGTCGAAAAATGGTGTGATCTGCGAGGAGCTCGCCCACTAGCTATCTTTGGCGATTCTGTGACCACAGACCATATCAGTCCTGCAGGCGCCATTAAAGCCAGCAGTCCCGCTGGTCTGTATCTGCAGGCGCAGGGAGTTACTATCGAAGACTTTAACAGCTATGGATCGCGTCGCGGCAACCATCAGGTAATGCTGCGAGGCACTTTTGCGAATGTACGAATCAAGAACTTGATGGTGCCTGGCGTTGAGGGTGGAGTAACCACTCACCAACCGGACGGCGAACGTCTCAGCATATACGATGCTGCGATGAAGTATCAGGAGGAAGGTGTTCCACTGGTGGTCATAGCTGGCCAGGAGTATGGCACAGGTAGCTCACGCGACTGGGCGGCCAAAGGAACGCGGCTGCTGGGAGTAAAGGCAGTTATCGCTCAGAGTTTTGAACGCATTCACCGGAGCAATCTCGTGGGCATGGGGGTGTTGCCCTGCCAATTCGCAGAAGGGGTGAATGCGATGTCGCTCGGTCTGGAGGGAACGGAAGTCTTCGATTTAATAGGCCTGGAGAACGGAGTCAAGCCGGGACAAGAGTTAACGCTAATCATTCGGCGAGCGCACGGCGGAACGGAAGAAGTGCCCCTTACCCTGCGCATCGATACAGCTGTGGAGATTGACTACTATCAGCACGGGGGGATTCTACCCTTTGTGCTGAGACAGCTCTTGGCCGGCACCACAGGCTTTTAGACCAAAATCGCGTTAAGGTCACTGGAGAAAGTAGGATAGTTCGATGTCAAGCGCACAACCGGCAGAATCCAATACGCCGCGTAACTACCAACTGTTCATTAATGGACAATGGGTCGATGCGGAATCGGGCAAGACCTTTGCCACGCCCAATCCGGCCACGGGCCAGACGTTGGCCGAAGTCGCGGAAGCTGATAAAGCAGACGTCGATAAGGCGGTGCGCGCGGCGCGCGTAGCGTTTGAAGGAAAGTGGTCACGATTGAGCGCGCGGGACCGTGGGCGTTTACTCTACAAACTCGCGCAGCTCATCGAAGAACGATCCCAGGAGTTGGGTGAGTTGGAGACGGCCGATAATGGCAAGCCAATTCGTGAGTCACTTTATGTTGACTTGCCGCAGGTGGTAGAGAACTTCGAATACTTTGCCGGATGGGCCACCAAGATCGAAGGTGAGACGATTCCTGTACCCGGCCGCATGTTTAATTACACGCTCAGAGAACCGGTCGGGGTTTGTGGACAGATCATTCCCTGGAACTTTCCATTATTGATGGCGGCTTGGAAACTCGCACCCGCCCTGGCTGCTGGAAACACCATAGTCCTCAAGCCCGCTGAGCAGACACCCGTGACCGCAATGGAACTGGGAAAGCTAATACAGGAGGCAGGGTTCCCTGAAGGGGTCGTGAACATTGTTCCCGGGTTTGGTGAAACTGCGGGCGCTGCGCTCGCGGCTCATCCCGGTATCGACAAGGTCGCATTCACCGGCTCTACTGAGGTTGGTAAGTTAATTGCCAGGGCCGCTGCCGAAAACCTAACCAAGGTTTCACTCGAATTGGGCGGCAAGGCGCCAAATATCATCTTTGCCGACGCGGATCTGGAACAAGCGGTTAACGGCGCGATGATGGGAATTTTTTTCAATCAAGGACAGGTATGCTGCGCAGGCTCACGTCTGTTTGTCGAAGAGCGCGTCAAGGACGAGTTCCTGGATCGGTTCAAAACGGGCGCCCAGAAAATCAAGGTTGGCGATCCGATGGAAAAGAGCACTTCAATGGGACCACAGGTGTCCGCGGAACAGCTCAACCGGATTAAGAGCTACGTGGATATTGCTCGGGAGGAAGGGGCCACAGTTCTTACGGGCGGACAGCCTCCGGCACTCGAGGGACCGCTCGACCAGGGGTTCTTTTTTCAACCAACGATCTTTTCTGAGGTTCGCAATGAGATGCGCGTTGCTCAGGAAGAGATCTTCGGTCCGGTCGTTTCGGTTATCACTTTCAAAGACGAAGACGATCTACTCAGACAGGCAAATCAGACCATCTACGGCCTTTCCGCAGGCATCTGGACGCGCGACATTACGCGGGCCCATCGGTTCGCAAAGGAGATCAAAGCCGGCGTGGTGTGGATTAATACCTTCAATATGTTTAACGCAGCGTCTCCCTTTGGTGGTTATAAACAATCAGGCTATGGTCGCGAGATGGGCAAACATGCGCTAGAACTCTATACCCAGGTAAAGAGCGTTTGGGTTGACCTTTCAGGCAAACCGATAGGCTGGTTTGGAAAGTAGGTAAACGGCGGAAAACGATTTTCCTCTGTCTTGCATCTCTAGATGGCCGCACATTCTCTCCGGGTTGCGTTTTAATGCGGCCCTCTCCCGAACTGAAATTCGAGCTTAGAAGGAGCGAAAAAATGCAGCTAGCGAGGAAAGTCGGTTTGGGGTCACTTATTCTCAGCGGAACATTACTTCTTACAGCGTGTCCCAAAGAAGTAACCATTTCTCGAATTAATGCCGACCCGGGCCGTTACCGAAACAAAGAGGTAGCAATTAAGGGCAACGTCACCGACAGCTACGGAGTCCTCGGCAACGGCGCTTATGAACTGGATGACGGCACCGGCCGCATCTGGGTTGTAACCAGACGCGGTGTGCCGTCGCGTGGCGCGCGTGTGGGAGCAAAGGGGCACGTTTATACGGGCTTCAGTTTCGGTGGCCGTAGCTTCGGCACGGTGCTGGAGGAAACTGACCGGAAGGCCAAAGACAGGTAAGCGAGGGCTGTCCAACCTGCATCCACAGCTTTCGGCGTAACTCCGGTCGCGAAGGGCCGGCGGGATGGGTGAAGTCGTAAACGCTCGCGCTGGCGGCGAACGCATCATCATAGAGACCTTCGACAGGGAGTTTGCTCACCTGGACTCCCGCTCGCGCCGGATTTTGGAGGCCACGCCTGCCGCCCTTCTCTATATCAATCAGCAGACAACGGCGACACCGGCGGGATCGTCGGTTGGCGAGAGTCTGATTCGAGCGGCGGGCGTCGTCGAACAGACCTTTGGTGGCTTGACCGCGAGCTTGTGGGACAATCCCTTTGAGTGGACGTTACCGGAAACTCTCTCCAATGTTAATCGCATCCTGGAATATCTCAGCGAAGTCGAGGAAACTCGCAAACGCGCATTCTCAACATTTCTCACAGATGCTGACCTTCGAAAGGAGATCTCGTTTCCCGCAGGGAATTTAGAGCCACTCATCCATCTGCTTTTGACCACACTTGTCAGGGCTGCTGATTACCAGGGTCAAGCACTAGCGACGCTCAAATCACATTCCACTCCTAGCGCCCCTGGGTTTATTATCTAACCGTTCGAGCTAATTGCCGGGTTTGGGAGAGAAACCTCCATGTTTTGTCCGCATTGCGGCCAGCAGCAGGTCTCAGATGTAGTGAGATTCTGTTCGCGCTGTGGTTTCTTGCTCGAGGGAATTAATCAGGTCCTGGCTCTGGGCGGGAACCTTCCGACCCGCGTTATCCAGCCTGACGCTGGCCAAATGTCCCCCCGACGAAAGGGCGTGAGACAGGGAGCGATGTTGATGCTCAGCACGCTTCTTGCAGTGCCTATTATCGCGATTCTCGGCGTCACTTTTCTTCCGCATCCCGAAGTTGTGGTTCCGATTGCCGCTTTACTCTGTTTCGTCGGCGGTCTACTTCGTATTCTTTACGCTTTGTTGTTGGAAGAAAATACCCCTCAAATCGTACCGGTTCAGGAAACTTCAGACTCTGCTTCGCAAATGGCCCAGATTGGTCCAGGGTTGCGCGGAACGGCACTCCCTCCACCGCCGGCGAACGCGGCGTTGGGGTGGAGGCCGCGGGCCGACACAGCAGAATTTACTCAACCACCGAGCGTCACGGAAAACACAACACGGCTATTGGGAAGAGATGAGCCAAAAGACGTCGAGCCACAGTAATCAGTGACCGCCCTAATTTCATCGAGCTGCGGGGAGAGACTCATAACCGACAAGACGGATAGTGAGACGTCGCTTAGTTACCGGCTCGCTTCGCGAATAAGACAAGTTGGACCAATGCCCTGGCGTCACTGGATGGAGGCCGCGCTCTACGACGAGGCAGAAGGTTACTACGCCAGACAAGATCGCGTGCGCTGGGGCAGAGCAGGGGATTATCGCACTAGTCCGGAGTGGAGCGCTCTTTTCCCGGCTACTTTTGCTCGCTGCTTTGCCCGGCTCTACGATGAATCAGGCACGCCCGCCACATGGACCATATTGGAGGTTGGCACCGGCTCCGGCGATTTCGCGCGGGATCTGCTTGAGACGTGTGAGCGGCGTTTTCCGCAGATGTTCTCGCGTATGCACTACATCATCGATGAGCGGAGCGCTGATGCGAGAGTGCTTGCAAGGAAGCGGTTGCAAACCTTCAGTGAGCGCACTCAATTTGCCCGACTCGACGAGCTCCACACGCTGCAAGCCGGGATCATTTTTGCCAATGAGGTTCTCGATGCCTTTCCTGTACACCGCGTTACCATGCGCGGAGGCCAATTACTGGAGCTATATGTTGCGCTGAATCAGCAGGGAGAGTTTTGCTGGACCACGGGTCAACTATCGACGCCACGCCTTGCCGAATTCTTTCGCGAGCGCAGAATCACGCTCCCCGACGGTCACATTGCTGACGTTAATCTGGAGCTGGAAGGTTGGCTCAAGCGCGCGTCAAACAAACTGCACACCGGATACCTGATCCTGGTGGACTATGGCGCTGAAACGGAAGAACTCTATTATTCGCCAGAACGCCGTGGCGGCACACTTCGCGGATTCTTTCGGCACCGGTTCGCCGACGTGCTGGCAAATCCGGGTGAACACGATCTCACCACAACTGTTGATTGGAGTTTTCTCCGGCAGACGGCTGAAAACCTGGACCTTCAGGTAGTGCAGTTTGAGCGGCAGGATCGCTTTTTGCTCGAGGCCGGCATTCTTCAAGAGCTGGAGCTGCGGACTAACGAAACTCTCGATGAAGGTGAGAGAGCGCGCCTGCGCGTTAAGGCTAGGGACATGGTTCTTCCAGGTGGAATGGCCGAGAGCTTTCAAGTGCTGATACTACGGAAGAAGTAGCAGCTCGGGCCGGCGCTGTTTACAAAAGCAATAGCGCTCTGGACAGCTTGCTCACGTTTTGAAGAGTTAATGAAGCCCTGGAAGCTGCTGGCCGGCGGCAAGGAAATATTCACCTTGTCAAAGATTGCCGTGCTGCGCAGCTTTGTTATAAGTCATGGAATCCACCATCGTGGCCAGCTCAGTGTGTACCTCCGACTGAATGACCTCCCCGTGCCATCCATTTACGGGCCTTCTGCGGACGAAGGAGGCTTCTAGCTGTGCGCTTCAGAACAGCTCAAACTTTATGGTGAGATACTTCTTTGGGTTCTGGCGAAAATCGTACATGAGCTTCACCCCCTCAGAGGAGAGCTGATTGACGTTTGAATAAAGTGCCTCATCTGTTAGCAATTTGCCGATCGTGCCCTCGCCACGTTGCGCTGCCGTGACCACATTGTCGATTCGTTCGGCAGTTGTATTAAAGCGAGCAATCGCAGTTCTGGCGTCATTGTAAATCTGTTCGTCTTTGATCAGCCTTCCTAGAGTCCCGCGACCGGCATTAACATCTGCAATCATCGAGTTGATCTGATCAACTGATCGATCGAGACGATCGGCGGTGCGATTAATGCGATTATAAAGTTGATCATCAGTAAGCAGCTTTCCAGCGCTGCCGCGTCCGGCACGCAGGTCTTCGGCGATCTTCCTGAGCTGTAGAGTGACCTCACTCGCGTTGTTATAGAGTGTCGGGTCGTTGATGAATCTTCCGGCCGAACCTGAGCCCGAGCGGATCTGTTGCATCACGTCTTCCGTTTCGCGGATTGTGGCGTTGAGATTATTGTAAAGAGCTTCGTCACTGAACAGTCGTCCGACTGTCCCTTTACCCCCCTTAACGTCGCGTACAATATTGCTGATCTCATCTGAGAGCCGGCTGAGTCGCTGCGCCAGATCAGTCCCCGAGGTGGCAAAATCGTTGACCGTGTTGGAGGAGGATGAGGGCAGGATAGCGTAATCCTGGACGGGTTGGCCCACTGCAGTACCGGGAGTGATGTTTATTAGCATCTCATTCCCCAAAAGGCTGGGGGAACCCTGCTGCGCCGTAGAGTCAGTTCGGATACGCTCATTTGCCGGGCGTCCATCGATCCTTGAGTCGATCGTCATTAACGCCTCCACTCTAGGCGCATTAGGCACATCGGACGGTGCCAGCAGAGTGATCTTTTCGACCTTCCCGACCCGCACGCCGGCGAGACGAACTTCCGAGCCCTGGCGTAAGCCATTGGCGTCGGCAAAACGTGCCTTAAGATGGAGCTTGGTCGCGAAAGGGTTCAAGTCGCCCGAGGCATTCAAGATGAGGAATATGAGAATGATAATCGCCACGAGGACGAATATACCAACGCGCAACTCACGAAATGAGACGGTCTTTTTTGATCTCGGCATATGATTAATTCCTTTTAGTGTCCACGAAGGAATCTCTGAATGTATGGATCCTCAGCATGGCGGAGGCTTTCGTCAGTGCCGCTGAAGATTATCTTGCCCTCGCGCATCATCATAACCTTACTGTTGATTAGACACAGACGCTCACCTTCACGCTCAAACACCACCTGACCTTTGTGGTCGACGACCGCATATTCCGAGCAGATGTATTGGAGGTTGTTCATCTCATGCGTTACAAAGATCGAGGAAACATCCTCCAGATCTCGTAATTTCATCGCGAGTTCGCAAATTGTTCGCGCGGTCGGCGGATCAAGACCGGCGGTCGGCTCATCGAAGAGGACGATTTTAGGATCGCCAACGAGCGCGCGCGCGATACCTACGCGTCGCCGCATACCGCCCGACAGTTCCACAGGCATCTTGTCGATCGCATCTTCAAGGTTGACGAAGCGAAGCATTCGGCGAACTTCCGGTTCGACTTCGTCCTCAGGCACACCCTGTTCGTGCAGGCGATAGGCAACGTTATCGTAAACAGAAAGCGAGTCGAAGAGCGCGCCTTCCTGAAAAACCATGCCGATCTTCTTGCGCACCGACATCATCTGCACTTCGTTATGGTCGGTAATATCTTCGCCGTCCACCAGGACACGGCCTGAGTCAGGCTTCAAAAGTCCCAGTACAAGCTTGATGATTGTAGACTTACCCCCACCCGAGCCTCCCAGGATGATCTTGGTCTCACCCTTCATCACCTTGAAACTCAAATTGTTTAAGACAACGCGATCGTCAAATGCCAGGAGCACGTTGCGAAACTCAATGGCCGGAATGGCGCGATCGGAATCGTCTATTTCGGCAAAAGTGGACCCGGCGGCATGAGTGAGCGATTCGAAATTTATCGAGGAGTCCCTGTTTAATAAAGCCATTTCTATTTGGGCATTCCCAGCAAATATTGTAAGGCACGGGCCAGGAAAAAGTCGGCGATGATGACTACTATAGACGCTGTAACCACTGCCCGCGTTGTGGAACGACCAACCCCTACTGTGCCTCCCTCAGTGCTCAGGCCCCGGTAACAGGCGATCGAACCGATCAGTAGGCCGAAACAGATGGGCTTGATGACGCCACCAATAATATCATCTGTGGTGATGCCATCGCGAACAGAAGACCAAAACTGATTGAAAGAGAGCCCGTATAGAGTCGTCGCGGCGATGCCCCCGCCGCCAATGCCAACCACATCCGCAACCACGGTTAGCAACGGCAACGTGATAATGAGAGCCACAAGGCGCGGAGCCACCAACTTACGAATGGGATCAGTTCCCAGCGCTCGCATGGCATCAATCTGTTGCGAAACAGTCATTGACCCCAATTCCGCGGCGATGGCCGAGCCGACGCGGCCGGTTACCATCAATGCCGTAAGCACAGGTCCCAGCTCACGGACAAGCGAAATTGCCACTAGCTTGCCGGTTTGTGATTGGGCGCCATAAAACTGAAGCGTGGGAAAGGTTTGCAGCGTAAGGACGCCACCCGTGAAGAATCCGGTAAGCAAAATGATAGTTAACGAGCCGACGCCAATTATATCCATTTGGGTGAGAGTTTCCGGGATGTAGCGGGGACGTTTGAAGAGACCGCGACCGGCACGTGCGGTCATCAACGTGGTCTCCTGCAGCTCTAGAAGAGCGCGCGTGGCAAAGTTCATCTGAGGGTATTGAGATCCAGTCTTTAGCAGGGCACGGACATCGGGTCTGACAGCCCTTTATAGTGCAGAAAGCCAACAGCTGCTCCCACCCGAACCACTCTAAGCGGTTGCCCCTAGACGGTTTGCTTTAGTCCGACGACTGATGCACTGAAAGAGCGGCCTATCATGCGCAAATTGTGAGTGAGGCGTCAAGGAAGAAATCTGTCGCCGGGTGTGAAAAGAATCTCCGCGAAGACTCGACTGGATATCTCACGCGAATTGGGCCGGGTAAAACGTTAATCCGCGGCTTATTGATTCAAGGATTGGGGGGGCGTTTGTCGGCCGGACGGTGTAACAGGGGGTCACGATCTCTGCGCTCGTCAGCGCGATGGGGGCGCTGCTCTTTGCCCTCACGCTGACGAAGACGCCTCATAAGAGGCCGCTCCCGGTTAAGCTCACCGGCTCGAATACGCATCTTGTGCAACACTGCCTGCTGCTCGGGAGTCAGGACGCGACGAATTCTGACTTCTGTCATGACTCGCATGCGCATCTGTGCTGTCTGGGCGGCTGCAAGGTCTTGCAGCCGTTGCTCGACCGCGGCTTCGTCAGGACTATCAGCATCAAGTGCATCCTCCAGCGCGCGATTTGTTTCCCGGAGCCGCCGGCCAATCGCGGCCCTGTCGTCCTTTGTCTGCTCTCTGATTGTGCGAATCTTCTCTCGCTGCTCTGGCGTCAGATTAAGTGGGCTGATTAGATCCCTGCCTTGGGTCTTCTCCCTGTTCTGGGGCGACTCCGACACTTCACTCTTTTCTGGCTCCTGGGCCAAAATCTGCGGTCCAGCTGAATAAGCGGGTAGAAATAGTACGCCGAGTGCAGCAAGAGCTATCAATCTGGAGCGATGGCTGTGTGTTCTTAAACTGTTGTTCCCCAAATCGTTCCTCATAAACACCTCCCGAAGCTAAATTGCGGCGTAAACGACTCGTCGACTGATCAATCTTGTGGAGTTAGCCTGTCGCCCAGAAGATCTAAGTCTGCATCGTCAGCAGGCGAGATAAGACGCAGATCCGCAGCTAACTGCTCGCGCTCTGCTTCGCTTAAGGGACTGCGCCTTGCTCTGGCAACGTTCCTCAGGTCACGTCCAACTGATGGTTTGTTCGCCGATCTGAAACTCTGCCTCTTCGGTACGGAGGAAACCACGACTGCCTCTTGCTTTTGCGGCGGTTCTAAATTTCCGGCTCCAATCTGATTACTCTCTCTTGAGCTGTCGTTGGTATCGTGGGAACCCGTGACTACCAGTTTCGGAGTATCGGTAGTGCGCAGCTGGGCCAAAGCCAGAAAGGCCAGTAAGCAAAAGAGCAGGGTGGCAAAGGCAACAGCACCTTTCAGCCAGACTGGCGACCAGTCAAGGAACTGGCGGATCGCAGCGATAGCTGAAGGCTTTTTCGGTTTAGCTGCTTCGAGTTGCGTCGTGTTTCCGGCCGCCCGTGAAAGGGCCCCTAGCGAGTCCTGGCGCCATTGAGAAATTGAGCACCGGATTTGGGTAAAGTTGGCAAACTCTGATGCGCAGGAACCACATGTTTCCATGTGTCGCCGTAAATCCTCGGTTTCTGCGTCCGTCGCTTCGCCATAGAGCAAGGCCACCAGTTCAGTTCCACGCTCGCAACTGGGGACTCCCACCTTTTCTTCCATTTTATTCTCCGACTTCTCAGGCTGCGCCGGCCCCAAAGCGTTGCAGGCGCATCTCTAGTTGTTTAAGCGCTGTGTAGAGACGGCTCTTCACTGTACTTAACGGTAATTCCAGTACATCGGCAATCTCGCGAAACGTCAGTTCCTCAAATTCCTTCATTACGACGATCTGGCGTAACTCCAGAGGCAAACTTCTAACGGCGCGTCTGACCGCCTCCTTTGCTTCAAGGCCTTCAAGGATCTGCGCCGGCGAGTACTCCAACGGCGCCGAGAAACTTGCCGCATGTTTCTCCTCTTCCTCATCCAGCGCCGCCTCGTTCCTGGTCTTTGCGCGCCTTTGGCGCGTGATGCACTGGTTAACTGCAATCCGATGTAGCCACGACGAGACTTTTGCTTCGCCTCGGAATCCTCTCAGGTTCCGAAAAGCCGAAAGAAAGGTCTCCTGGGTAGCATCTCGCGCGTCGTCCTCACGGCCGAGCATGCCGTAGGCAAGCGAAAATATCTTCCTCTCCCAGCGAGATACAATCTCGCCGAAGGCTTCAGCGTCCCCGGTAAGTGCGCGTTCTACGATTTGCTCGTCGCTCGTAGCCGTGTCCATCCAGTTGTCTTTTGCGAGGCCGATGGCCCCGCACAGTCGATGATGCGCCCCCCGGGGCTTTGTTCCCAAATCTTTAGACGCCGCGAATGGGCAGCAAGTTGAGAAATCCGTTTAACGCAACTCCAATGGATGCCGGGCAGTTTAGCCCGGAAGTCAAACGTGGTATAAAGAAGATTAAACCGTTGACACGCGTATGTTTGCTCCCCAATAATGAAGAGGCCACGCGGGTATCCGCCGGAATGGTCAATCTTATTACAGATCCTTGCAGGAAGAGCCCCACGCCGCTGTCCCCTAAAGTCGATAAATGCTGAAGTATATTGGACGTATTCGACTCCTGTACATTGTTTCAGGAGTTCTTCTATTGGTAGGCCTCTTGCCGCTGGGCTTTGCCGGTACGCTGCTCTCGCGGCGTAGCGCCGAGGAATTGCGCTCAGTTGAGGGGAGATACCAGGCGCAATTGGTACAGGACAAAGCTCGTCAGATTGAGCTTTATGGACAGCGGTACCGAGACGTTGTTACCGGCCTGGCTCGGGCCTTCGAAATTGCCGGCGGCATTCAAGCCCTAAAAGATGAAGGCTATGATCAGCGTTTGCAAAAGACGCTCCAGGAGGATCCCAACCTAATTGCTTTAGCCATTTGGCCAGTTAATGGCGAACTCCATCGTGCATTCCAGTTTGATGTCATCAAGCGTGAAGAAGTGGATGACCGGGTAAGCGAAGTCTTGGCGCGTATGAGCGGCCGTGGGCTCGTAGTCAGCAGGCCACAAATCATCCGGTCGGGACAGGAGATGGCCTTGACGATCGCGGCCCCGGTAATGGGCGGAGAAAATAGTCAGGATTTGGTGGCAGCCGTGGTGGCAATCGTCTCTTTCCAGGAAGTCTTTCATGCCGTCCAGCAACCAACTTCGAAGAGCGAGCGTGAGCTACTGGACGCGGGCTTGCCGGTAGTTTTCGTAGTAGACCAAAACGGGCGCGCGGTGGCCCATCCGGAGGCCAGCGTGGCCTTTTCAGAAAAACCGATGACTGATCTGAAAGTAGTGCAGGACTGGCAGGAGTCCGGCAGTCAGGTGCAGTCGGCTCTTGCGCCTTTCTCAGCCGTGCGGGATGGTCGCAACGTGGAAATGCTTGGCTCCTACGCTACGGCGGAACTGGACAAGAACTCCCGACTGGGCGTAATCGCGATTCAGGATGAGTCGGCGGCGCTCGCCTCAGTGGCTGATATGCGCTGGCAGACGCTCTGGATCAGTTTCGTAGCCGCAATGATCACTGTGGCACTAGGATTCTTTTTTGCGAAGAAGCTGAGTCTGCCGGTCCAGGAGCTGGCAGCGGCCGCGCATCGCATCGCTTATGGCGACTTCTCACAAAGGATTCTAGTCAAGAGTAGGACCGAACTCGGTGATCTGGGAGACTCCTTCAATGTGATGACCGATCAGATTGAGAGGTACATCAATGATCTTCAACGGTCAGCAGACGAAAACAGGGAACTCTTCCTGGGAACTGTAAAGAGCCTGGCGGCAGCAATCGATGGCAAGGATCCCTACACGCGTGGCCACTCGGAGCGCGTGTCCAGAATGTCCATGGCAATCGCCCAACGCCTGGGACTTTCGGATGAGGAGTGTGAAAAGATTCGGATCAGCGCGCTCTTGCACGACGTGGGCAAAATCGGAATTGATGACAGCATATTGAAGAAGCCGGCAGCTTTGACGGATGCGGAATTCGAGATCATGAAACAGCATCCGCAGAAGGGCTACAAGATCATGTCGCAAATTCCGGCCATGAAGGAGTTTTTGCCCGGAATGTATATGCACCACGAGATGGTCAATGGTGAGGGTTATCCGCAGGGATTGAAAGGTGACGAAATACCCATAATGGGCAAGGTAGTGGCGGTTGCCGATACCTTTGATGCAATGACGACGGACCGGCCCTATCAGCGAGCCATGAAATTCGAGGATGCTGTCGCGCGAATCCAATATTTCGTGGGCACGCGCTACGATGAAAAGGTTGTAGCAGCCTTTACTGAAGCGTGCGCCGAGGGTCAAATTCGTCCAGGATCCGTCCGACTAAAAAAGCGTCCCCCGCCTGGCCAGAATCTCTCACAAGCTTCCATTGAAGAACAGCCGGAACCTGTAGCGGTCGGTTGAAGAGTCATAGCCTAATCGGCAATCGATCGAGGCTATGCCTTCCCGTCCTCCCGCACATCAATTAAACCCGAGACAGACTCTATGATGTCTATTCCTCAGCAAGCGGATTCGTGATGTCTAGTGTCGGGAACCGGGAGAAATCAAGGTCGGTCGTAGCCAGACGCGCCCCATGCTCAATGGCTAAAGCTGCCAGGTGAGCATCCATGACCAGCGCACCAGTCGCCTGACCGCTGGTCAAAAGACTCGCGAAAATTGTCCAATGTCTTTCCCCTGGATTTAGTATGACTACTTGTGGCTGTTGCAGCCACGAGGAGACCACAGCTACCGCCTCCTTGCTCGAGAACGGTTGAGGAAAGGCTCGCGGATTCGTGCTGATACGGAGAAACGCCGTGAGGGTCTGCCAACCGAAACAGAAAAGATCCGGAGCTGACAGCTGTTCTTCGAGCCAGCGACGCGCCTGCTGATGTTGTACTGCATCGGCGTTATACGCATAGAGCAACAGGTTAGCGTCCGTAAGGATCATCTATGACTTACGCCTTCTAATTGCTCTAGCACGTCGCCCGTATTGTCATAGTTTAGGCCTGGCCTATTACCCATGTGGCGCGCTCGTATTTTGAAGGGTTTGATGGAGGAAAGTTCGCGACGAGATCGCAGACCTTGTCGCAGCAGGTCATTGACGGTTTTTTTGAAGTTATTTGTGCGCCGGCGGCGCATCTCGGCTTGAAGCTTCTCTGCTACGTCGGCATCTAAGGTAATAGTAGTCCGCATGTTATGATGCTACGCCTTTAGCATCATGACGTCAACGTCAAAGGGATGTTCGTCTTTAGCCCGTTCACTCCAGATGTGTTTGGTTCGCGCAGACTTTACAGCCCGCGGTCTGACGTTCTTCCAATTGGGTCGCCGGCCAAGGCACTCGCATTCTTTTGAAGCAGTCAGTTGTTGCCCTTATAATCAATCATTTGAGGATTCCAGCCATTGTAGTGAGATGAAACCAGGAGAGTATGGGATTGTTCTGGAAACGCAAAAAGAGGGACCAGTTCGTATCGCTCGGACTGACTAAGCAAGGCACTCAGCCGGAAGCGCAGAAGCTTGGGCCCCAAACGACAACCACGGCAGAGGAGATGCCACCCGCGCCACAGTCTTCGATACTAGAGCCCGTGCCTACAGGTGGTGGACCAACACCTCTTCCTGTAGAGAGGGAGTCAAGCCGACAGTTGCAGGGAGCTGCGGCTAAAACTGCACCTGCGGGACCGCAGCAGCCTGTTCCTTCCCGCTCACCCTTTGCTACCTCTGTACTGGGACTCAACCTGACGATGGAGGAGTTACAGGCGCAGGAGGCTGCCCTGGAGCAGGAGTTTTCCAACCGGTTTAGGCGTGCTGTAGCAGCGACACGAGAATCGTTATCCGAGAAGCTCGATACGGTCTTCCAGGGTCGGCGAGAGATTGATGAGGAATTGCTGGACCATCTTGAGGAGGCCTTGATTGCTGCGGACATCGGCGTGTCTACGACACTACACATTCTGGAGAATGTCAGGCAGGGCATCGCCCGACAGCAGATCAACGATCTGGACGCTTTGAAGCAGGCCATAAAAGCCGAACTACTTAATATTTTGCACGCGTCTGACAATGAGGGTGTTGCTTCCGAGACCAGCGTACCGCCCGATGTCACGCCGTATGTCATGATGATTGTGGGTGTAAACGGCGTCGGCAAAACTACCACTATCGGCAAGCTTGCACAACGCATTAAGGCGGAAGGGAACGATGTATTGATTTGCGCCGCCGATACGTTTCGCGCGGCAGCTTCAGATCAGTTGGCGATATGGGCTGAGCGCACGGGAGTGCCTCTTATTCAACAGAAGCAGGGAACTGATCCGGCTGCGGTACTCTTTGACTCGTTAAAAGCCGCGAAGGCGCGAAACTCCGACGTGCTAATCGTCGATACTGCCGGACGGCTGCATACCAAGGCCAATCTGATGGCTGAGTTGGAAAAGATGAAGCGCGTCGCGGCTCGGGAAGTGCCGGGAGCGCCACATGAAACCCTTCTGGTTGTCGATGCCGTTACCGGTCAAAACGGTCTCGAGCAGGCGCGGCAATTCCTGAGAGTCGCTGGCGTTACGGGCATCGTACTGACAAAGCTGGACGGGACGGCTAAGGGTGGTATAGCGCTGGCCATCGCCAAAGAACTTAACCTACCCATTCGCTATGCCGGCATCGGTGAGAAGGTCGATGACCTGGTAGTGTTTGATGCCCATTCGTACGTCAACGACCTGTTTGAGTAACGCTTCTTACCTGGGAGCGCAAGCATCCTTGCCTGGTACGCTTCGAGTCTGCGAGACGGCAGGCAAGGATGCCTGCGCTCCAAGGACGAGAAGCGAGGTGTTAATGAGATAAAGCATGAGTAGCGAAACCGATCTGCGCCTCATGGCTCGAGCGCTGGACCTTGCCGCCAGAGGCGTCGGCCAGGTCAGTCCTGG
>DATEUF010000010.1:0-4027 GCA_035283325.1 Pyrinomonadaceae bacterium
CTTTGGTGAGAAAGTGGAGCAGACTGACCTTGGCCCGCAGCTGACGCACGAGCAAACCATCCGGACGCCACGGGTGCAACGTCGCTGGATCGGTGCGCAAGACATCGGCGATGACCCACGCATCACTTTGGTCGGTGTGGGCATTCGTCTGGCGGTAGCGCCGACGAGCACCCTTAATCGCGCCGGGTGGAATGACGAACACGTGGGAATACCCTTGATCCCAGACGCCCAGGCGAGTCGATGAGCAGGGTGTGGGCCGTCTCCAGCCCCACCTGGCAATCAGCGCGGCTCACCCCTAACTGCTCCCGAGCCGTCTCGAGGTGGGCCAGGCCGTCCGCGGTATGCGGCACGGTCAAGCGGCTCAAGACATGGCCACGTTTGTCGAGCCAACAGGCATCATGGTGCGTGTGGCTCCAATCAATGCCAAGAAAGACTTGCATAGCGCCTCCTTTGGGTGCGGTGGAGCTGAGGCGCTGTCGGCGGACGCGGTGACAGTGTTCCTGTTAGAGCCTTCGTGGGGCCGACCGCATTGGACGGTGACACCGGGTCAACCTGGGGAGACGGTCCGACGTGAGCGCTCGAAGCGCTGGTTCAAGCAGGTCATCAATCCCCAGGTGGAAGACCGACAGGCCAAGCCAGCCAGATGATGGGCTCACCTTTACTGACCCGATTCTGAGGCCTTCCTTCATCATTGTACAGTAACAGGGTTCATGCCATTGTTGGGCGCATATTAGCGACGTACAGTAATCTCCGAGCAGCTTCCATGCGTGTGATAATCATGGCGATGCAGAACCGGGCAGGTTGCACTCAGACGCAGACGATACAGGTTCGAGTCGCACCTCATCAAAAGAGGCACTCAGTTCGGCAGCCGGATCTGCGTAATAGACGATAGAGAACACGCCGGGGAACCCAACTGCTGAAATGGAATTAGCGCTCTGTGACGGTATGTTGCCAACGATTGGAAGGGCCTTTCTTCCATCGAACCGTACAGCAAGTATAAGGCTGCTATGCTGTTCTACATTCAGTGCGATGGTTTCGGCACCCTGAATGTCTCGGCTTCCAGTCCATCCACGAGTAGTGATTATTTGCAGGTTGACACCATCTGAGGTCACACGCCCGGTTAACCAAATTGAGATAGGTGAGCCGCCTTCTGGATTGTGGGCAACAAGCCCAACCCATCCATCTCCTTTGCCAGATAAAGCAAAGTCTGAGATAGCCAGTTGAACTTCCATGTATCGACAATTGCTCGACCACAGGCTCAATAGCCCGTCTTCCCATTGGCTCACATTTGTAACAATTAAATTACCAGCGAACTCTACGAAATGTCTGTTGTAACTACGATCAGACAAATCGAAGCACCGGCCAACAACAAAAGGCGGAGGGGCCGTTGGCGTTACATCGAGTTGTCTTGGTATCCACCTTGATGTGGAGATACACTCATCATCAAAGTCATCAAAGATCCGCGAGAGAGGAGTGGCAGACGGGAAAGGGGTGTCAACGGCCTTTGGCAGGACAGGGGTTATAGAGGCGCTCAGGAAATCGCCTGTTGGGGTTGGAGACAACTGAGTGATTGACGTCGTCGCTTCTGGCGTAATGATGTCGCGTGTCTCATTGACGGGTTCAAGTTGAATGACATCTGGTAATGTGGATTCTCTTATATCCAAATATTGCGTATAAGTCTTATATCCAGCAGCTTCAACAATTAACCTACCCGGCTTTTCCGCTCTCGTCGAGTCAATCTGAATTCTAGCGAAGCCGTTGGAGTCAGTATACTCGTCGAGGGGGGCTATTCCTTGCCCCATGTCAACTGTGACTTTCGCGTTCGAAATAGGCTTCAGATCATTACTTGACTGCACCCGTACTGAGTAGAAGAAGCCCTGCGCTGGCCGGGAAAGTGGTGTAAAGCGCCACACGACAATGAGGACCAGGACGCCAATCGCACCAACGGCGGCAATGATATGTCGGCCTCGAGGCTTCTTAGGCAGGACAAATTTCAGGAGCCAATCCATCAGAACTCCCAGTACTGCCGATGCGAGGACACTGAAGACAATATCCACAATTTGTCAGACTCCACTAACAGCGACCTGGGTAATGGGTTTAGCGCCCAACGTGAGCATCACCCGCTCGCGCGGGTCTGGGAAGACCGGGTCGCTTACCCGAACCTTTGAGACCAAGACCGGCCAGTTAATCGAGCGCGGAGCGCGTCGGTTGCATGCCGTGTTGGGCGGCTCTTCATTTTGCCCCGTCTTACTAGCAGTTTGTTGTTTTGTCTCGCCCGACGACATCCCCTGCTAGATCCACGCGTCAAGAAGCTCACGCGCTTTCTCAACAGACACGCCGCGAATTGTTTCTAGCGACCGCATCCAACGACACTGTATTCCCACTAAGTGGTATCTAAACTGTTTGTTTTCATCTTGCTCGATCGAGAGAGTTGGTCCTCCGCTCATACCCGGAATATCGGGGATTCTGGCATTGGGCCGATCGGAAAAGGGGAGCACCTTCGCGTAGAATCCGTTTGCGTCATTCCAGAACTCATGTCTTTCGAGATCGGTGGGAGGCTCGATGCGACGAATAGGGAGACAGGCGAGGCTCGCTACTAGCTTGTTATGCATTTTTCTGTCAGCGCGTATCTCCTTCTTATGGTCCTTGATCTCGTCTGGATAACCAAGCACGTAGTAACCTTCGGGTAAGTTGCTGCCTCTCTGCGATTTATTTGCCAGGCTGAGCACGAGAATCTCTTTGTTCGCCGCTAGACTGGCCCGATCCATTAGTGAGAGCACAATTGCACCGAAGTCAGTTCCCTCCTCACTCCAAGACTTCATATTGGGCTTTGTTTCGCGAAGATAGGCTGGGGCCGATGGAAGGTGCTGATCTTCGTAGGTATCCATCCAGCGCGTTTCTTCAACAACAAACTCTGGTGTTGTAAGAGCTGCTTTCACTTGGTCGATGACATGGCCAGCACTAACCCACAGTTGCTGATCCTTAAATTGGATTAGGAATCCTGTATATAGGTACGACTGGTAGTCGGAAGGGGAACGGCCACGAATGAATAGCCCAACGACGTGCTTTCGAAAGTGCTTGAGTAGTCTCTCAACTGCAACTGCTGTTTGCCACCAGTCGTCAGGTAATTCAAACTCATCGGGAACTAATGTGTTGGACACGTGGCCTCTAGTGGAGAGTGGTGCTGGACCGTCAATGGATTCAGCGATTATATACCCATCTCTGATTGGCAACCCCTATTTTTGAAAGGTCAGCCGCCCAACGATTAAGGATTCATGCGGCGCGGCGTCTCGCCGCTCGTCTCCGGCTCATGCTGAACGCCGCCGCCACATAATCCTGGGTTGAACGAAGCCGCCGGACCGGGCGCGGCGCTGTATACATTTTCACCTTAGCACGGCCTACAATAAGCAAAACCGAGCCACGCGCGTTGGTTTGCGACCGGCTCGGAGTTTGGTACACGACCCCTGCCACGCGCCTCAACCGCGTCGGCCACCGCCCGGACGCTGCTACGCCGCGGGCGTTCTGCTTATGGCCTCGTCAGTTGGATTATAACCCCGAAGCGGTAAGGGGCAAACGGGCAAGGCGATAAGGGGTGTATGTCAGTTCTGGGGTGAAGGTGGCCCTTCGACTTCGCTAACGCTCCGCTCAGGGTGCGCGCCGCGTAGTCGAAGGGCGCGCGGAGCAATTTGCGCAGCGCGGTCAGTCAGCCCTTGACCGCCGCCGCATAAATAGGAGTGATTTAGTCGGCATCAGCGGTCACCTGTGCGACTGGTTCCCGAATGGGCAGGGTGAAGAAAAAGGGGATATTTGGATACTGTTCGTCAGAAAGTCACATGACAATCGGCACTAGATTTCCGGCGGCGAGGGACTTAGATTCAAAATAACAACGGGGAGGGTATCCCAGGTCATACAACAGAAAGGAGCCTGACCCAAAACAACCTGATCGGCGGGCCGCGCCGACGCCACATTGAAAGTCCGGACCACTGCCTCCTCCGACGCAGCCGGGCCAGCTTCGGCGCAGTATGCG
>DATEUF010000011.1:0-6434 GCA_035283325.1 Pyrinomonadaceae bacterium
AGAGTCGGGATACCGTTCGACGTTTGTCCTGAATGTCGCAATTGCTTCGTCAGGACTACCAGCCTCAAGGTATTGATATCCGATCAGATTAATCAAACCTTCCGGCGTGGAAATTAAGTAGCCGAACTTTCGACTGAGCCATTTATAATGCTCGTCTGCCGCCTTCATTCCAAGAAAAGCACCCGCTGCGAGATCGTGAGGCATCTGCCAACCGTCATAGATCTTCCGGAGCCCAAAATAGTAGCTTCGTAACACCACTGATCCATGATCCTCATCCATCATCTGTTGCGCTTCAATTTCAAAACCCTTGATCTGCGTCCTCGCGAGTAGCTGCCTGAACTCTTCAAAAGGCTTGACGATATCACCCGGCTCATTGCCCAGTGACGTGTACAAGGTCGCGCGCAGCTCCTTGCGGTTATTAAAGAACTGTTCCGCGCCCTTTAATATCGATCCACCAGCCCACTGAATAGACGGACTAACCGCCACGTACGCATTAAATAAGTCGGGGCGCGTGATCAACGCGTGCACTGCGAACAGACCGCCCAACGAATGTCCCGCAAGCACGCGATACGGTTGTACGCGATAACGCTTCTCGATCTCCGGAATCAGTTCAATTTCAATAAACTTGAGAAAGTTGTCCGCCCCGCCTGCGGTGGCAAATCGCGCGTCGTTGCCCATGCCTTTGGCTGGCGTCAAGTCACGAGTCCGGTCCTTGTTTGTGATACCCACCACAATCATGTCTGACATCCGGCCGTTCATGACCAGCCAATCAATTGTGCTGGAGGTGTGGCCCATGTGTGCATCACCGTCTGTCATGTAAAAGACCGGGTATGCGATGTTGTTCGCTTCGTATCGCGTAGGCGTGCGGACTAATACATCTCTATGTTCTCCTAGGACGGTCGACTTAATCTTTAGCCTGGTTGGTCCATTGCAGTTTTGTGCGACACCGACGGAAGATAAGAGAAGCAGTAGGACAAGGCCGGCGACCATGTTATGCAGGTTTCGGCGCGCGGGCCTGTCGGTGATATTCATTTCCACACTCCTTCGACGGTAAACTCTTCAAGAGCGATGAAAGGCGCCCATACTTTGGCGCAATGCGTTTTGAAGACAGTGCATCGACCCTTACCCTCCCCGGTTGACTGTCGTCACTGAAACACCCACTCATTGAGAAACAGATCTCGCGGCATGAATCAGTGAATCCCTCATCCTTCGCCAACGCGCATATTGGGGACCGTTGGATTTGCTCACGTCTTCGTATCCCTGCAGCCAAAAACGGAGCCAGGCAATGCTCCTCTCGTAAACTGACAGGCGGTGTCGAGGTTGGTTCTTGATGTGATATTCGTCCGGATAGACTACAAGCTCAACTGGGCGCCCATGGGCACGCATGGCAAAATATAGTTGCATCTGCGCAAGATATTCTCGATCGGACAATAGCATTAAGAGGGGCGCGTGTATGCGCTCGGCGTTTAGGGCAGGCGAAATACCTTTCCAGTAAGAGGCTGAGTTCGGTAAAACTGTTCCGGAAGAATCCCGTTTGTACACTCTATCCATTGCAGCAAGAAAGTATGTCCAAATAGGATCGCTGTAGCCTTGGGAGGTGATCAGTGCAACTGCAAAGGCATCTGAATGACTGATCGCAAAGAGGGTTTGGGTGGCTCCAAAGCTTAAACCAGTCACTCCGACCCGTCGCGGGTCAATGAGACCGCGCGATTCCAATTGAGCGACAAGCGCCTCTCTCAGGGCTAAGGAACTCGATTCGTAACGATTCGGATTTAGTTTCGCACCTGAAGGAGTATCATCGAGACATACAGACGCAATCCCATTAATAGCCAGAATGTGCTCCGGCACATCGTCGCCTGTTCCGCCCCGTAGAAATCCTCCGCAGGCATAAGTGGTAATCACAAGCGGTAAACGCTGGCCGTTGACTCGATTCCGCGGCAGTATCAGAAATGCGGGAGCTTCGTCGCCTAATTTGTCCTTGATGACTAGCCTTTCCCCGACTCCAATCCGACCCTCCATGGCACTGTTTGGGTTGAAGAGGATTCTGGACTTTCCTGTCTGAATAGAAAAGGCTTCTAAGCGGGGCAGTTGCGCTGCTGCTCCTGTCACACACAACAGCTCATTATCGGTAATAGGGCACACGCCTAAGCCCCTACGGTCGGTTCCAAGGATACCTTCAGTAAAGGCGAGTCGCTGAACTTCGTTAGTCGTAATAGTCCATAAGTAATATCCCTGTCCGGTTAGGTCTTCATTGGCAAATATGACGGCGTGGTCGCCATGCCAACCCACAAGCCTCAACCTGCCAGACTCACCCGAACCAAGAGGATCGGTGCAGGAGATTGCTTTCGTTCCGTGTGCACCAGGCACCCACGTAAGAACCGCGTCGCCCGACCACGAGGCTAGTGGGGGATTAGCTGAGAGAGGCGCGCTCGCCTGCCGTAGCAACACGGCACCGCGACCGTTCGGCGCAGATAACCTCAAGGGACTGCCGTCCCATGCCAGTTGATTACCCGTTACTTGCGCTTCATACTCGGCCGTCTCGTCTTCAGAGGCCCGGCGGACGATACCTGAAGATAGCTCAACCACTTTGGTATACTTCGGGCGATCACCAAGGAGCGTGGATCGCGCCCTGCCATTCTCATTTCCATTGACCATCCTGTACATGGAAAGCCGGCCATATACAGGAAAGGTTCGCGCGATTGGATATTGGGGAATGATGGACTCATCGAGCAACACACCATTGTCGTATTCGGACTGCTCTGCCGCGATGATTTCCCGCCGGGTCGCTCCGACAACATAGAACAATTGCTTGCCCGTCGCGTCGAGGCGGATCTGCTCGACGTTCGCCTCATCGTGTGTAAGTTGCTCAGTATGCGAGCCGTCAATGCTACTCCGCCATACCTGCATCTCCTGATCGTGAAGTGCGCGATAGTAGATCCACCGCGAATCTGACGACCATAGCGGCGTTTGGCTCTTTAGGTCCCCGTTGTTTCCCCAATCGGGTTCGCCTGCGTCCGCGATCATTCTCGCTTCACCAGGTGAATTCAGCGGAACTGCGTACCACGACATCCGAACTTTATTTGCCTCAATATCCTGTCTGTCGAGACGCACCACTACGTAAGCACCGTTTGGGGACGCGGCAGGTGCAGAGAGGTCTTGAATTTCAACCAGCTCACGAGGGGTTATTGGTCCGACATGTTGACCATTTGCCGTGTTTACTAGGAGAAGACTTGCAAAAAAGAGCGCCCGGTTTATCTGCATAGACCATCCTCCAAATGGGAAACGGCGACCGGAGTAGCCGTCTTCTCCGAATAAAAAAGTCCGAGTTCAATTTCGTAATCGTGGTAGCCCTTGGGCCATATCAAAATGAAACCCTTGCGGAAAGCTGGACGGAACGCGGGCCACCGATCTGGTAGAGCGAGCTGAAGCCTGCGCCGAAAGTTGAATTGCCGAGAGTGTTATGCAGCGTAGAACTCGCTACGCCGAAACTAGCAGGAATGTTATACGCGGTTCCGTATCCACCGAAGTTCGGGTGGTTGAAAAGGTTAAAAACCTCTCCCTTGAATTGCAACTTGAGTTTTTCAGTGAGCGCAAAATTACGGCCCAATGCCATGTCTATCTGGTAGATTGGCAGTGCGCGCAGAACATTTCGACCGAAATTCCCCTGCCGAAAGACTCCCGGAAAACTCGGATTCACAGGAGGATCTCTGAACGCCGCGGAGTTAAAGCGTCGACCTCCCGGTACCGTCGGGTCTTTGATGTAAAACGGCTGGCCCAGAATCACGTCAGGACGTAGATCAAACAGAATGCCATCAACGACGGTTGATGGACCAGTAACATTAACCGGTAGGCCGCTCTGCGCATGTACAATGCAGTCGAGCGTCCAGTTTGAGAGAATAGACCGAGAAACCGCTGTATCAGTGACCGAGGGCAGATTGTAACTGAGAGCCCCGGACATGTTATGACGAACATCAAAGTTAGCGTTGCCACGAGAAAGGACAAAACTGGCCACGTCGCTGGAAACTTCATCGATGGCGTGCGACCAGGTATAGTTCACCAACGCCTGCAATCTTCGCTTGAACCGCGCCTTGTACTGCGCCTGCAGCGAATGGTAGTCCGAGGTTGGCCCGTTCCACGTGTAAATGATTGGGGCAAAGTTAGGATTTGGCGCCGGCGCTCCACAACAAAAAAAGTCTGGCGGTAAATTAAGTGTCTGCTTCGTTAACAGTCGACGCGCTGCCGAGGCCACGTAGGAGAGGGACAGTGCCTGATCAGCACCCAATGATTGTTCTAAGGTTGCATTCCATTGCAGGGTGTATGGCAGCGACAGGTCATCCTCGTTGGCATAAACCGTAACCGTAACGGGGAGTGACGTGGGAATGGTAACCACTGGACGGGCCGCAGCCGCGTCAGAAAGTGGAAAGGGCACAGCGGCTAGCGATTTAACCCTGGTCAACGGAAAGCCGCTGGCCGCTCCAGCGCTGCCTAGATCGTAATAAACACCGAAGCCGCCGCGCAGAATCAGTCCCCATTTTTGCGTATTCCTCAACTGATAAGCTATGCCCACACGAGGTGCGAAGGCGGTATAATCCGTCTTGTAAAAGGGAGTACCCGGCGGCGCCAGTGTCGCGCGAGAGACGTCCGGAGTGTTCCCCGAAATGCCTAGCGCCATGGGAGGCATTTTCCCATCTACTTCACTGGGAGGCGGATTCAGCTCCCATCTCATTCCTAACGCCAGCGTGAGGCGCGGCGTTACCTTCCATGTATCTTGCCCGTAGGCGGAGAAGTTCGTAAACCGCGGATGAGATGGCTCATTCTTGGTAATGGATGCGGTGACAATTGCACTTGTAAGAACAGCCTGACTGCGGATAAATACACTTTGATTATCCTGCACAGCATACGTAGGCGATAGGCGTCGGTAGTCAATGCCGAACTTGAGCTGGTGCGCACCGCTCGCCACTGAGACGTTGTCCACTACATTTAGCTGTCGCTGGTAATTCTTCGCAAAGTCACCACGTAGAACCGAACCTGTGAAGCCCTCAAAAGCAAGGAAAACCTGACCCAAGCCGGGCAAGCCATTAGTCAACAGCGAGCTCTCAACCGGGAGCGCACCTCCATAGGTCGCCGGTATAAACTTCTGTTGGCCCAGTTGACGGCTATAGTTAAACCGCAGTTCATTGTTCAGCCGCGCGGAGAGCACCGAGGTGGTACCGAGCGTCAACGTTCTCGTCGACGTATTATTGACGGTCCCCGTAGCGCCGCCATTAAAGGTTGTAACGTTCGACGGAGACTCGTTGAACCTGCCGAACAGTGCGAGCTTGCTGCCAAAACTGTGATCAATCCGGATGCTGGCGGCATCCATCGTGCCCGGGTTTGAGAAGCTGGCGTCATATGGAGCCCAGCCACTGGGGAGGCCGGCCGTGTTCAGAAATTCCGCGCGGGTCGGCCGAGGAAAGGCGTCAAGAATAGGCTTCAAAGCGGGCGCTGCCAAAGAGCGCAGCCTCAGAGAAGGAACAGCTACCGTTCCACTGACGGGAAGGCGCAGGCGTTGAGCTTCATAAGAGAAGAAGATAAACGTTCGATTACGACCATTCCAATACGTCTTGCCTCCCTCCCCAAAGCGCGGCAACCTCACCGGGCCACTGAAGGTGCCACCAAACTGATTCTGCCGCAAAGCAGGCTTTGGAGCCGGTTTCTTGTTGAAGTAATCCCTAGCGTCAAAGACATCATTGCGGATGTATTCGAACAAAGTGCCATGAAAATCGTTTGTTCCGCTGCGGGTGACAAGAGAAACCTGACCGCCTGGCTGACGGCCGAATTCTGCTGAGTATGTGGAAGTTTGGATTTTGAACTCCTCCAGAGCATCAACAGAAACCAGACTGTTGGTTCCACCAAAGGCACTTAAGCCTGGATAATACCCCGCTATAGCTCCGTTCTGGCCACCCGTAAAACGAACACTTATCCCAATGTTAGCGCTCACGCCATCCACCGTGAAATAGTTGGTGCTGGCCCTCTGGCCATTGACAGAAAACTGACCATAGTCGTTAACCCCTGCCGCAGTCACCGTCGCTCCCGGCGTTAACAGAATAAGTGACTGAAAGCTGCGTCCATTCAGAGGCAGATTACCGACAAACGTCCGATCGATCGTCGTCGCCACAGCCGGTGATTCGTTAATCAACGGCGCGTCACCAGTTACCTGCACCATCTCGGTGATACTGCCCGCCTTCAACTCAATCCGCAGCGATTTCTGATCGCCGACATTAAGCACCACGTCCCTCGTCTCGGCGGGCGCGAATCCCTGAGCCTCGGCGCGAATTGTGTACGTTCCCGGCGGCAACAGCGGAATCACGAAAGTGCCCTCCTCGTTCGTCGTCGTGGTCCTCTTGAGTGCCGTGCCCACATTGACCGCAGACACTGCGACGCCGGGCACTACT
>DATEUF010000012.1:0-2224 GCA_035283325.1 Pyrinomonadaceae bacterium
GCGGGCTTTCCGGCAGCCGTTTCACCGCTAAACCCACATGAGCCGAAATGTGACCTCTTCACCAGCACTGAGCAGAATAGACTTCAATATCCACACATCGCTTGCTTGCTCCTCGCCTTCCACTAAAACCGCGCACGCCGAGCCACTTTTTAATGAAAGGACAACTTCATCTAAAGTTTGGAACAGACGCGGCTTCGTCACGCCACCAGCTCATCTTCAGGTTTCCACTCACCCCGCGGCAGATCATCTAGATCGCTCAGACTAATCACCTCATGCGGCATGACTGACGTCGCAATCTCCAACGAATGCGTTGCCATAATGACTTGCGCATCGTACTGCTGAGTGATCTTATCCAGCGCCGCGACGAGTGCGCGTTGCCATGCCGAATGGCGACTGATTTCCGGTTCGTCTATCAAGATCACACTACCCGGTACAATGCGGCGGATAATCTCAATAAGGAGAAGAGCCAGCTGCTTTTCGCCTGCACTCAGATCGCCCAAACCATGACTTTGACCGCTGGCCTTTTCAACGACAACGCGGCCTTTCTCTATTCGAGCAATTCTTTTCCCAACAAGAATCGAGTTTACTAACTCAACCGCATGGTCAAAACGATTGGCTGGCGTTTGTCGGTCACGGTCTTCGAGGTCGAGATAGTTTAGAGAAAACAAGTAACTCTCGGTTGAGCCTTTCCATTCGTCATTCGCCCGGTATCTACAGACCATTGCATAATTAGCTAAACTGGTCAGAGTTCCAAACCGGCTCCAGCGAAACAGGTTTGGAGGAGGTGCGGCTTGCGACGCAAGCGGCGGATCGCCAGATAGAGTTCCCGATGCAGATGATCGAAGTCGGCACAGCCGAGATTACGCATCTCGACTGTCTTGAGCAGTTGCCAGACACCTTCGTCGGGATTCAGGTCGGGCGCATACGGTGGTAAGGGTTCCAGGTGAATCGAGCGTGCCGCGCCTTCAGAGAGGAAGGCTTTCACCTTAGCGCTGCGATGAATCGGCGACCCATCCCAGATGACCAGCAACTTGGTGCCGAGCTGCCGTTGTACATGCTGGAGGAAGCACACGCTCTCGGTGCCCGTCAGCGACTCAGAGCGGATCAGGCTGAACAATTGCCCGGCCGGCGTCAGGCCGCTCATCACCGACAGATGGTCGTACGTTTCGAACACGCGCAACACAGGGGTCTCTCCGCAGGGCGCGTAGGTTCTGACCAGCGCGGGCAACAGGTAGAACCCAGATTCATCAATAAAGACGGGCGTTCGCCGCTCGCGACGCGCCTGTTTTTCCAACGCGGGCCAGACGTCGGTGCGCCACTGTTCGATGCGCGCCTCGTCGCGTTGGGTCGCGCGCTCGATCGGCCTCTGCGGCGTCCAGTCCAGTTCTTTCAACACGCGAGAGACATGCGCCGTGTGGTACACCACGCCGAATTCGGACTCGATCACCTTCGCTACGCGTGCGCAGGTCCAAACATTGCCGCGAAAGCCATAGGCTGCCGCGCCGTGGGACAGATACTCCGGGATAAGGTCGCGCTGGACTGCCGTGAGCTTGGCTGGGCTGCCTGGACGCGGACGGGCATACAAGGCTTCCAGACCGCCGCTTTTAGCGGTTGTCAGCCATTGGCTGACTGCGCCTTTGGAGACGCCCAGGGCTTCAGCGATTGCTTGTTGCGCCCAGCCCGCCCGCTTGAGTTCAAACGCGCGCAACCGTCGTGCTTCCTTCCAATCGTGGGGATGGGAGTTCGTCGCCATACCCCGATCTAACGCGGTTCGCAAAGTTTAGCAATTTATGCAACGCTCAGTAGGCTTTTCATCCACGAAGAACACGAAGTGGCACGAAAACCGCCTGAAAACTTGGGGTTTCTTTGTGCCCTTCGTGGATCAGAAATTTTCCGGATAAAGTCCGAGGAGAACCAGTATGGCCGCCAAAGCAAAGTCCAGCAAGATGCCGAAGTTCCAGGCTGCGCCTGAGAAGATCGTGAGCCTGTTCGACAAGGTCGTCAAGACTCTGCCCGAAGCCGAGCGGCGCAAGATGTTCGGCTATCCGTGCGCCTTCGTCAACGGTCAGATGTTCGTGGGGATCTTGGGGGACCGGCTGATGCTCCGGCTCTCCGACGAAGACCGCGCGCGCTTTCTCAAGCTGCCGGAAGCCAAACTGTTCGCGCCGACGCCGGGTCGCGTCATGCGGGAGTACGTCGAATTGACTCAGGCTATCCTGGGTTC
>DATEUF010000013.1:0-8034 GCA_035283325.1 Pyrinomonadaceae bacterium
ATCCCAAATGCCAGCGAAAGCAAACGGAGATTCATCCATTAATTGTAAATAGAATGGTTGCTTCGATTTTCCTA
Organism: Pyrinomonadaceae bacterium; assembly: GCA_035283325.1. Classification (GTDB taxonomy): domain Bacteria; phylum Acidobacteriota; class Blastocatellia; order Pyrinomonadales; family Pyrinomonadaceae; genus PSRF01. The sequence continues at coordinate 75 of DATEUF010000013.1, forward strand.
ATCGTCGCCACTCGAAAAAACCGTCCGAAGGAATCAAACATCGGCGTTGCTGAAACGACTCGCTAAAGCTGGGTTTCGCTTCGAGCGTCTCACACCGCGCGTTGATGAAGCCTTTGCCATCATTACTCCACGAGGGAATAAGACCCCAAACGAACGAGGTCAGCTCGGCCCCGTGTCCGAAATCTGCGATCGCCAGAATGGTCTGACCCGGAGCAATGTTGTACCGCGCTTCGAATGGAAGCTCTGAGGTGCTCAACCCCTTGAGGTTTACTCTGTCGCGAGATCGAAGCGTAAAGCGCCCACACATAACCTCAAGACGATACCGTAAAGATTTCTTGCAAGCCAACCACGACGATCCACTCGCAAAACAATGAAAGCGAGACGCCGGTCGGGGAAATGCCAAGTGGCAAGTCTCCAAGGACCTTTGCCTCGCTTCATCCAACTTCGGCTCCATGGCCGAGCTGACTCGTGAGAAATTAATCCCGTACTGTTTAGCCTGTCACAATCTTGCCCTGAAAAGTGAGGCCGCCGCGTCCTCACCCCCACGGCGGCCCGTCGGCACTGGATCGCTCCCTGTGTCTGAGCGGGAGGCCGTGCCAGACATTAAGACCGATATATGAATTCGTCCCTTATTTCTTCTTTGAGCGGGCTTATGAGAATCTGCGGTGCCGTCGCGGAGTCCTGCTTACTTACCCATTCGTCTACGCGCGCGTTCCGAGAGTTTTCCAAAGCCACCCACAATTTCACTTGCCGTAACCATCACGATTGGCAAATGCTCGTGGTGGGATAAGGATCGGGCTAGCTTCGTCAATTCCAGACCTCGCAACTCAAGTTCGAATATCAACAAGTCATATCTAGGATTGCCTTCCAGAAAGAGAATCGCCGAACCGACGTGTGGACAGGACACGATGTGGTATTCAGGTTCTGTCAAAACCTTTCGTAGAGCCCGAAGGAAGTCCAGGTCACCACCGACGTACAGCAGCCGGACTCTTGCCCTTTCGGAGTTAGCGATTTTCAGGCAATCGTGAGGTAGCATGAGCATGGGACTTCCAAAACCGCCTGCTCAAACCAAGGGCATTCTGATATGCTCTCGACGTTCTAGGCTTTGACAATCAGGCAACGGCCAAATGCGTAGCTCACAATCCCGTCCAGTCGAGAGATGAGCATCGCCGTTGAGCATGGAAGGTTCCTACTCACGGCGAATCAGAAGCGCGACATCAGGCTAGATACTATCGTATCTAGCAGGCGGGATAGTGTCAAGGTTGAGTCTTCAGCGGGAGGTGACTCCCGGTGAAGAAAGCCTCCCCGACCAAATCAGGCCGTCTGGCAAAGAAGCTCAGGAAGATTCGGCTGGACCTTGAATTGTCTCAGAATCAGATACTGGAGCGCTTAGGGTTCGCCGATGATTTGTTTCGCAGCAACATTTCCCAATACGAGCGCGGACATCGTGTGCCATCTCCACCGGTACTCCTGGAATATGCGCGTTTGGCCAACGTCGACCTCGCACTTTTGATCGATGACGATTTGGATCTGCCAGAAACGTTATCTGCCACAAGCAAGAGTGCTGTTGCCAAGCGTCCAGCTGGAAGCCGAAAGAAGAAGCGGTAGCTGGTCGCCCGTGTAAGCTAGCAGTCCGCTAGTCTCGCATGTTTTGATTTACGAATCACCAGGTTGGATCAGCGAGTTACAAGGCTGAAATTGAGCAATGAAGACAGTTGGCGAGAAGACTTTTGAGGAATATCTCGACGCGCACGGGATCAAGTATGAGTTTGAGCGACTGCTACCAGACAAGAAACAGCCTCCTGATTACACTATATTCCACGACCGAGAATACTTGCTCGAAGTAAAGGATTTCGATCCCACGGACGTACCTGAAGGTGGAGCCTACGATGGTTACGCCCGAATCAGATCGAAGATTGACAGCACTTCGAAAAAGTTTGGAGAGTATGAGGGCTATCCTTGCGCGCTCGTGCTTCATAACAACGATGTCGCGCTGGTCGATGTAACCAATCCTGACTTAGTGCTTGGAGCGATGTATGGAAACGTGGCAATCGTCGTACCCTTCGATGTGGAGACTGGCGAATCCAAGGGTCAAGAGTATCAAGCGTTTCTTGAGGGTGGAAAATGATTCGACCGCACTGGAAGAATCCAGAAAACACGAGAATCAGTGCGCTGATAAGTACAAGTAATACCGACCACGTGGGAATATCAGTGGAGTGCTTGTGCAACATAAGTCTGTTCGCTCCTTTTGGTAAATTTGAAGTTTTGGGGAACTGCTTAAAGACTAGCTAGGCGGCCCTCACAGTTCCTCAAGGAGGTTAAACTTGCCGTAGGCGGCTCTTAAGAGAGCCTTGGAATAAGGAACGCGTCCTCAATAATGAGGACATATGTCATCAGATAGAGAAAATCACATCGCGTTCTTCGCGCGCACCAACTTTCACGACAAACGAAAAATCTTTCGTATTCGGCGGGATGATCGTCACGCACATATGTACGTCATAGGCAAGACGGGAAGCGGTAAGACCACGCTTCTTGAGACGCTCGTTCGCCAAGACCTTAAGCTTGGCCATGGCCTCATGTTGCTGGATCCGCATGGGGATATGGTTGAGCGCATCGCGGCCGCTGTGCCTCCCGAGAGAAGGAACGATGTTATCTATTTTAACGTTCCGGACATTTCGCAGCGCTTGGGTTTCAATCCAATGGAGCAGTCTCACCTCTTTAACAAGTCGCTTACCGTTTCCAACCTTCTTGAGATTTTCAAGAAGCTGTGGGCCGACTTCTGGGATCCACGCCTTGAACACGTACTGCGAAACGCATTTCTGGCATTGATGGACCAGCCGGAGGCAACACTGGCCGATGTGCTTCGCATGGTCGACGATCGGGAATTTTGCAGGAAGGTCGTCGCGGAGACCAAGCAATAATCAGGTGCGCGCTTTTTGGTTGGGCGAGTACGAGCACTACTCTCCCGCGTTTCGAGCTGTAGTTGTCGCACCAATTCAGAACAAAGTAGGGGCGTTTCTTGCGGACCCAATTCTCAGCGGGATATTGACGCGGAAGAAAAGCGCGTTTGATTTGAGAGAAGTCATGGATAGCGGGAAGATCCTTCTGGTCAACTTAGCAAAGGGGAGGATTGGGGAAGATGCCGCCGCACTTCTGGGTGCGCTCCTCATAACCAAAGCTGGTCTTGCTGGTTAAGTCGCGCGAACGTGGCTGAAGAGGAGCGGCGAGACTTCTTTGTCTACGCGGATGAGTTTCACACCTTCACCACGTTAAGCACCGCCTCGATGCTTTCGGAGCTTCGCAAGTATCGTGTTGGAATGGTCTTGGCGCATCAGTATATCTCGCAGCTTGATCCGCAGGTGCGGGACGCAGTGCTAGGCAATACAGGTACTATAATCACGTTTCGGCTCGGGCAGCCGACGCCCATACGATTGCCAAAGAATTCGCGCCAGAGGTGTCGGCCTTAGACGTGATGTCTCTTCCCAATTACCACATCTACCTAAAGCTCCTGGTAGGCGGGGCGGTATCGAGGCCGTTTAGTGCGCAAACCCTTTGGCACCTTGCGTCGCGGACGCCTGAATAACACGGATTCACTTCGCGCTTGTTACAACCCTCAGCCACAGATTCAACTCGTAGTCCTTTATCGCCCCTTCGCCGGTAACGGCCGCGGTTGCGTGAGAAGGAGTCTCGACTTGCAATCATCTAAATAAGATTTCGGCAATGGCCGAGACGACGGGGTGTCAAAGGCGAGGCGTGAGCCGTGAGTTTGTGGAAGAGAGCCTCGGCCAAGCTTGCACAGAAAACCATTCTAGTCGCAGAAGGAAGATCCGTTGGCCGGTCTTGACCTGGGACCCCATTGACCGGTTTTTGAGGTGCCCACCGAGGCGGAATGATGCTACTCTTTTTTCATGCAAGACGAAGGTGTTCCCCCGAATAAAGAACGTTCATTCTTTGAGCAAATAAAGCTTGAATGTGGTCCGCTAATACACCACTCTGCAAACATAGGTGTATTGTTCTTATCCGTTCTTGTGTTTAATTTGGTAATACAGATTCTTCGCCACCTTTCTCCAACTCATGAAGCGGCTTGGCGGAATCTGGAATGGCTTGATGTAGGCGCGGCAAAGATCCTTATGTATTTGTTTTTAGGTCACACATTCCTGATTCTGTTTCTAAGGCTTTCTTGGTCAATTAAGGAAGAATTCTCGAAGACGTGGTTTACTACCCTTCGCAAGAGAAAGCCGAAAAGCGAAGAAACAATATCGGCAACAAATCCCCAATCTTTGAGCAGCACTAGGAAAACTACATGATTGAGTATTTGAGCACGCGCTTGTTTCGAAGGAGTTGGAAGGAATTGTTTTATCAGTACCTTTACGACTTCCTCGTGGCGTTGTTGCTTTTTGTGATATGTGGAATGTTCTTCTCGTTCGAGCGCGCTTTCGCGTGGGTTCCCGTGTTTGTCGTCTCAAGTATCATGATCAATTATGCTGTTCTATCGCTTCTTGTTTACTATCAACATTTGACTGCGCAACAAGCAGTACTAATGAGGGCGAGGGCGAAGTCTCGATTTCAGCCACATGCGACGCCCTTTGCTCGCACCAAATCACTTCCACGAATACTGCGCTTCTTTTCTAACTGTGGAACGCTCCTTTGGTCCGGTTATATTACGGACTTTTCAGATCACATGTTATTGGCTCGTCGAGCCACGTTGCTTAGAGAGCTCTTGTATCCGATTGTTTATTGTGTTGGGAGAGGCGCCAGGAAAGAGAAAATACAAGCATTTTATTATCCGTCTGATTATGGAACTAGCTTGAAAACTCGGGTGAGCTTGCTTCAACAATCAAAAATAGAAGATTCAGAGTTCAAATATTACTCCTTGTTTTTTCTCAGTGGCGCGAAGGTGGGGGAAATAAAAAATAGCATTGACGCTAATATGTTGAAAGAAATGTTCTTTACGGTGCCGAGATTTTTTTCGCCCGGAGAATCTGCTAAAAGAGAACATCGCGTCTTTGCAAAGGTTAAGAGAATCGAGGTATTCGCCGGACCAGTTGATGATAGTATTTTGGCTGTAGTGGTAATCTTCGATTTTAAGAAAAGAATGTCTCCAGCACAGCAAAATTTGACCGTCGAATCTGAGTTGCTTTTTCATGACAGAATTTTCGACTTCTTTCACACAACGTATCGCATTAAAAACAGTGACATGCGCTTTCAAGATTTGGGGTATCGTGCCGCGCCCGATCAAAGAGCTGAAGAAGCTGTTACAAGATCTTCACCAATCCAATTGTTACTCCGAGCAATACTGCGCCAATAATTGCGCGACGTGTCTGGCTATAAATGTAGGACGTGATAACACGCAGGAGTTTCGTCCCGTTACGTCGAGGGTGCGTATTCGTGTCCCGGTAGCTTGCGCCTTTTGGTTCAGACTGGGCGCAATAAGTCACAGCCTCTGCCCGTTGTTTCGCTTGATACTGTTCGTACTCAATGCGTCCCAAGGCATAGTGCTTAGCTTTGCATTGACCGCATAGACGAGGGATTCGCCGTTTGGAATTGCGCCCTCTGTCTCGCAATCGGAATGTGAACGGTAAGTGTGTTCGACTTGTTCGCCGCAGCCGCCCTCGCAGGGTGTTTGTTCAACGAGCGGCCCCGCAATCGAATGAATCGCGTGCTCGTTCACGCCGAATGCTTCGGCGATGATGCCCGCCTTTACCCTCGCGCCCCAATCCAATCCTCGTACGGCCCTTTGACGCAGCGCTTGGCTGTTTGATGCGAAGACGACCTTAGCTACATCCGACACTAAGGCTGCGATCCGAATCCTTACTTGCGACTCGCGCTCCTTTAACGCCAGGCGCAATCCGTCTATTTCTGCTTCTCCCTTTGCCGCTGCTTCCGCTACTGTTTTGAGGCAGTCAGAAAGTAGTGTTTCGTTGTTCACTTTTCGAAGTCTCCCCGGATGAGATCGCCGGGAGTTATCGGAGGCATCTCCTCAGTCTCGCGCTGCGCGAATTGCGGCCGTTCCACGAATTCCTGTAGCGCTTTATCCACAAATCGAGCACCGACTTCGGCTGAACTCTCACCATAAATTCCTAGCTTAGCCAAACGTTCGAGCAGGTCCAGCGATTGTACAGACAAAGCGTGGTTGATCGTTTCTTCATATCTACCATCGTGAAAGTCAATTTTGGGTGCCATCGTAACTCCTAGTTTTCGAATCTGGTTCATTGCAGCTCCGATTTAGTTACTCAGTGCTAATCGGAAGCTCTGGAAACTTTCATCACATTATCGCTATTCGAAGAAAATCCGCGAACGCGGATCGAGCGCATGGCGCACGTTGAGTAAATAAGGCCTCGGCCTGCATTCCACTCCGTTCCATTCCAGCCGAGAAGAAATCTAGTTTAGTTTCCCCCTCTGCGGGCCGATTGTGCCACGAGAGCCCAACCGCCAACTCTCCGCAAAGCCTCCGAGTCCTCCACTCCGTTCCGGCAGTGCCTGTGTCGGTTGGGCGCCCACCCGTGTCCGAACGTCGCATTTACCAGACCAAAGACACCGCAGCGAAAGGAGCACCGAACAAATGCAGCACAATTCAAAACCAGCGCCCGACGTTCCCAAGTGGTCAGCCTTATTAGTTGAAGCAGTCAACAGGCCGGGTCTGATCATGGAAGCTTATTCAGCTTTTCACAACTACTCGATCGGAAATCAAATCCTTGCCCTCGTGCAGTGCCAATTGCGCGGACTAGAACCCGGCCCCATCAATACCTTTCCCGGATGGCAAGCACTAGGACGCACCGTCAAACGCGGCGAGCGAGCCTTGATCCTTTGCATGCCGATCACTCGCAAGGTTCGCGAAGAAGCACCGGAGAGCGAAGGCGAGAACGGCGAGCGCAGATTTACCAGCTTTATGCATAAGGCGCGATGGTTCGCCATTAGCCAGACCATCGGCGACGAGTTCACACCGCCACGTTCGCCGGACTGGGAAGCTGAGCGAGCACTTGCCGCTCTCGACATTGAGCAGATCGCGTTTACCGATACGGACGGGAACTGTCAGGGATACGCGAAGTTATGTTGTCGACAAGATAAGCGGGCTTATGTGGCCAAGTCAGTTATGTGGCGCTCAACTTTCTAGCCAGCTCTCAGCAACAAACCAGCGAACCGAACGCCACATAAGTTCAAGGCTCAGAGCGCGCGCAGGAACGTCATTAGCACTTTGTCCTCCTTCCATCGCCTCGACCGTTTAGTCTCCTTTACTTCACAAGTTGCCAGTTCCCTTGGCTCTCATCTCCAGATCGTTTCAGCGTAGATGTTGGTGGTAGGGGGACTACGACATTCGCACCATTCGGGAGTTACCTGGACACAAAGACGTGAAGACGAGAATGACCTATACCCACGTACTCAACCTTAGTGGTGGACGTGGTGTCAGAAGCCCGGTGACGCCTTGTAACTGAGAATGAGATAGAATGATGCGGAAACAGATATTACCGCGTGACGTAGAACCTAACGATCTAGAGACTAGAACATGAACGCGGAAAGCCCTCGCTCCCCGGAAAAGCGGACCCGAGGACGGCGCAGCTCTTCGTCCCCGTTCCCATCATTCTCATGTCGGCTCATCCAGTCATAAGGAGGATTCAATGCGAGGCAGCAAATCTCTGATGCTTTTCTTCGCGACGTTTTTGATCTGTCTTGTTCCCTCGTGTGCGCGCCAGTCGCGGAATCAGCAGGTAGTCAAGCTTCTTCAATACCCAAACCTCGCTGACTCGTTCTACGCGTGCATCCTTAACGGCTTGGCCCAGCACCTTCCACTCAAACAGGTCCAGGATGAATGCGAGATCAAGTTGGTTTTTGAAGGACGAAAGGGGACCGCAGTCGGAGTTGAGCGTACGCCGCCGACCGGAGGTTTGCCAGGCGCTCGTGACCCGTCCAACTATGACCCAGCGACAGTTAGCGCCAAGTGCTCCGCAGGAGATCCCGGCAT
>DATEUF010000014.1:0-16682 GCA_035283325.1 Pyrinomonadaceae bacterium
GAGTTTTGACTGACAGTCGGGGTAATTGTTGCCAGCTCTGCTTCGAAATCCAGACTCTAGACTCCAGACTCCAGACTCTAGACTCGTGCCTACCGCAGCGGCTTGCCGTCGGCCGTGATAGAGTTAATCTTCGCTTCCGCCCGCTTCACGATCTCCTGTGGCAGCGGCGCATATCTCAACGCGGTTGCGTATTGCTCGCCGTCATGAATCCCCCACCAGAGAAAATCAACTAGTGCTCTCCCTTTCGCTGCGTCCCTCTGGTTCTTGTAGACAAGAATGTAGGTATAGCTGGAGATGGGGTACGCCGCAGCGCCGCTAGCATTGGTGATAGAGACGCGCAAGTCCTCTGGCGTATTAGCTGCCGAACCTGCGGCTGCTGCCGTGACGGCATCAATCGAGGGTTCGACAAAATTGCCGCTTGCATTCTTTATCAAAGCCACGGGCAGCTTGTTCTGTACAGCATAAGCCAGCTCGACGTAACCGATAGTGTTCGGAGTCTGCTTTACCTGACCGGTGACGCCTTCGTTGCCTTTACCACCAATTCCGACCGGCCAGCTGGGCGATGTGCCCGAACCAACTTTCTCTTTCCACTCGGAACTAACCTTAGAAAGATAGTCGGTAAACACCGCTGAGGTACCGCTACCATCGGAACGATGAACAACCGTCACGTCAGCGGCTGGAAGTGAAGCTTGCGGATTGTCGGCCTTGATTGCCGGGTCGTTCCATTTCTTAATCTTGCCCAGAAAAATGTCGGCAATCACCTGCGGTGAGAACCGAAGTGGTTGAGCCGATCCAGGCAGGTTGTAGGTGATCACCACAGCACCCAAGACGGTGGGGACGTGGAGCAGCTCGCCTGGAGCTGCTGCGAGGTCGGCGTCTTTCATTGGTGAGTCAGACGCTCCAAAGTCGACCGTTTGTGCTTGAATTTGCTTGATGCCACCACCGGAGCCGATAGACTGATAATCAATGCGGGTGTTGGGATGGTTTTTTCCGTATTCGCTGAGCCACTTCTGGTAAAGCGGATTAGGGAATGTTGCGCCCGCCCCCTGCAGACTAACAGTGGAAGTGGCCAGCCCGTTTCCGTTGGCGCCGCCGCTGCAGGCCAGACCTGCCAGAGACACAGTAGAAATCAGTAACAACGCCAACGTTTGGGGAGTTTTAGCGATGCGAAACATAAGGGGTTTCTCCTCACTCAAATAGAGATTTCTGTCAAATTTTACGAGCTTCACTCTATTTGGTGCGTGTTACATCGGCCTAAACTGGGCCTGAAATCTCTGTTAACAAGTGGGGGACCCGGGAGCGCAGGCATCCCTGCCTGCCGAAGGTTACCCAAACAGGCACCAAAGGCAGGCAAGGATGCCTGCGCTCCCAGGTGCGCTCCCAGGGTCATCGTTTATTGTTGAACGTTCGCGAGGCTTTGGAGGTGTTCTCGAATCTGATCCCGTACTCGCCGAAAGACCGCCAGTCGTATTTGCGCGTCGCCTGATGCAGCCGCAGGGTCTTCAAGGCTCCAATGTATTCGCTTGGTCTGGCCAGGAAACACCGGACATTGCTCCCTGGCGTTGTCGCAAACCGTAATAACGTAATCGAATTCCTGGCCACGGAATTCATCTATTGACTTTGAGCGATGGGATGAAATGTCTATGCCGATCTCCCGCATGGCGGCGATCGCTTCCGGCCGGACTTGACTCGGCGCAACTCCCGCACTTGCAACTTCATAATGCTCGCCAGCATCGTGACGCAGTAACCCCTCAGCCATCTGACTGCGGGCCGAGTTACCGGTACATAGAATCAAGACTCGCTTCTTGTTACTCATCCCCTGATCATTCCACGTGATTCCTGCTGGAGACATAGTCTCAGGCGTAACCCAAACTCCTTTGTCTCCCAATCACTCCACTTGCCAAGCGTCTTGCGCAAGTGCTTCGAATGTAATCTGACAAAATGACTGAGAAGCCAAAGAGCTGCTGCGGCTAGATTCTTCCGTTGCCTCTTTACACCATTCAAATGTTCTCCGAAAGTCTCGATCCAGATATCGGAATCATGAAGTTCTCCCAAGGATGACTGCAGAGCGGCAATCTCTTTAACGAGGATCGAAATCTCCGAACCCCAACACGGCTCAAAAAGTTCAAGCGCGTAACGGAGCCGTTTGGCGGCTATGCGCATGCTATGGAGTGGCTTGAGGCGGAGAGGTTGATACAGCCCCTCGCTAAGGCCTTCGAGTTCCTTCAGCCGATCGATGATTATGCGACGGGCAACCTCTCGATAAGTAAGCTCTCTTGCGGCTCGCACATTTTTTGACCGCCGTTTCCGTGGTTTTGAATTTACTGCAGCAGTATCGACGCCTGTTACGAAATTCCTTTGAAGTTGCGTCATACGGTCCTTACGCAATGACTGCTGCAAATCCTTTCGGGCTTGCTTACGAATGATTTCCCTCGCTCGAACGATTCGCTCGACCATCGCAGCCGCTTCGACAGGTGACACCTTCAGGATCATTCCAGTCCAACGCACGAACTCGAAGCGCGCACATCTCTTCGAATCGGCCGATAAGGATAGGGCCGATTGCGTCGACTGCGGCACCTTCGCAATTAATCCCTGCGATATGTTAGCCTTCGCCATTGAATGATTTCAAGCCTGTTTGGGCTTGGCTCGTTTGAGGCTGACAACTAGGCTTCGTTGAAACGCTTGTTCCAGAAGATCCTTCTTTCGCTCTGCCTCAAGCAACTCATTCTCGCAATCGAGCTTACTATGCAGTTGAAGATTCACAACGCCATTAACGGAGCAGTCCAGGTCATACACCCTACTGTCATGACTTCTGTCTAATGCATCTGCGAGCCGGACAATTCCACCCAGCCGGCACACTGTTTCCCGGTCAGCGGCATTTAAAGAGGAAAATTCAGGATGGCGATTCTTCGGTAGTGACCCGTGATGATACCGCGCAATATTAGCAATAACCGCGCGCTCGGATTCAGAGAACCCGGTCAATTCCGAGTTCTTAATCAAGTACAGAGAATGCTTATGGTGGGAATCGTTCGCAATGTGATAGCCGATGTCATGTAACAATGCCCCCGCAAGCATGAGCGTCCTATGATGTCGTGTAAGAGCTTCACTAGCGGCGAGAGAGTCAAAGATCATTTCAGCCAATCTGGCAACCTGGTGGGCGTGGCCAACTTCATATCCAAAACGCCGGCCCACAGCATCTACGCCGCGAAGCTTTTGATCGGCGAAATCTGCAAGCGGTGGCCGGGATTCATCCTCCCATTCTCGCAGATGATCAATAATCACACCTTCGCGCAAAGCCCAATCACATGTTCGTAGCGCGTTGATTCCAAGTGCGCGCATTGCGCCTTCGAGTATTTGACCGCCGGCTAAAATGATCTCCGAGCGTTGGGGACTCAACCCAGAAACATTTCGTCTTTCGGCGAGGCGCATTTTTGCCAGTTCCATATTGAGCATTGAAAGTTGGTCCACTGGAATATCCGCCTCGGTTGGCTGAGCCTCCTGGTCTTTCTTTGGAACGCTGTTATAACGGGCGCGAAGAACCCGGCCAATCGCCAGGATGGTTCCGGATGTGCCTGTGGCCTTTAGCCACTTTGTGCCCCGCAACTGACGTGCCGGCCGATCGAAGGCAGCGCGAACCTCCGTTCTAAGGTTGTTTATCTCCGTTGATTTCGGCGGGTTTGAGGCGAGATATTGTTCAGTCAGCCTGACTGCCCCCAGTCTTACGGAGAAGAGTGAAAGTGGAAGTCCGTCGCGAAAAAGAGAAAGCTCGGTGGATCCGCCTCCGATGTCGATATTAATCGTGGTTGTGCGACCTCGGGCACAACCGCGCGAGGCTGCTAATCCAATAAGTCGAGCCTCCTCGATTCCGGACAGTACTTCGACGTGGATCCCTATCTTCTGCTCGATTTCCTCAATGAACCGCGCCGAATTTTTGGCCTCACGAATCGAGGCAGTGGCAACGGCGATAATCCTCTCGACGCCTCGCGCTTCCGCTACACTTTTGAAACGTTTGATACAGGATGTGGCCCGTTCAATTGCCTCGCGAGCCAAGTGGCCCTTCTTTAGCGTGTTGTGTGCGAGGCGAACAACTTCCTTATCGCGACACAGAACCGCGAAGGAATCGCTCGCCGCCGCATCAACTACCGCCAGCTTGATCGAATTTGAACCAATATCTATCGATGCGATTTTCAGCGGACTGCTATCCTCTCAGGCTTGCTATCATTGAACACTACTTTTAACTTCGGGCAACGCGGAGATTTTCCTCTGTGTAGCCATCGAAGCAGGTTCGAGTTCCCCTGCGGCGGATTCATCGAGTAGCTTAGACACTGCTCGTCGCAGATCGGCGGCAACGTTACCTACCGAACGTGAGGCGTTCAGCACATGAAAACCATACTCTGAAGACATGCGATCAAACACTTCCAGCATCCGTGTCTGGTAGGCGATGAAACTGTCGTAGAAATCGTTTCCGAAGTGAAGGTCCATTCCGGATTCCCAGTAGCCCCTGAAAGGTCTTAAAGCTTTCCTCAGGATCATCGGACCACCCCATGTCCAGTCCTGCTTCGTAATATTTCAGGTTGGGCCTGGCAGATATTATCCGATTGACAGCTACTTGAAGGGGTGCCTTAAAGAAAAAAGCCAAGGTGGGTTGCACTGCGAAAGAGTAGACTTTACGGACCCACTCGCGATCACAACCCCGCGCTACGTCTCGCGCGAATGCCGTATAAATGTAACGATCTGCAAGGACGATGGCTCCGGCCTTCAAAGGAGGAACGATGTTTCGCTCCATACGATCAGCGAAGTCGGTAGCATGAAGCAGCGAGAAAGTGGCAGGCGTAAAGAGATGTCGCTTCTTGGCGCGTTTGGTCGTATCTTTGACAAGTGGCGAAGAGTTCCATTCAGAGAAGAACACCGGGTAGCCTTCCGCTTTCAGCCACTGATAGAGTAATGTCAACTGCGTCGACTTCCCGCTTCCGTCGGTACCCTCGACGACGAATAATTTGCCGGGAAAACAGTGATTTCCGTAGGAGATCATGCACAAAACCTAAGAGAGTTATGTTACAGAACTGTAAACTGCGACATTACCGAAGACATGAAGACCTTGTACCTCTTGCGCCACGCCAAGTCGAGTTGGAAGGATGAGAACCTGCTGGACATTGAGCGCCCTTTGAACCGGCGCGGCCGAAAAGCCTGCGAGATCGTAGGTGGCTTTCTAAAAAAAGAGAAGATAATTCCCGACCTTGTGTTGAGCTCGTCCGCAGTAAGAGCGCGACAAACCGCGGAGATTGTAATAGAGAGCGCTAAGCTTAGCACTGAGTTACGCTTCGATGAACGAATTTATGAGGCCGGTCCCAATCGACTCTTAGATGTAGTCAGGCAGATTGAGAAGAGCAAGAAGTCAGTTCTTCTCGTAGGTCACAATCCAGGACTGGAAGAGTTTCTGGATTTATTAACCGGAACCACCGAGAGTATGCCAACGGGTACGATATCGAAGGTGGTTCTCAGCGCATCCAACTGGGCCGGTACAGGCGATCAAGGTGGAACTTTGGAGTGGATTCTAAAACCCAAGCACTCACAGAACGTTCGAGTTAGAGGTTAGTTGCAAGAGGTGTGTTTCCAGCCTTCGAAGTTCACTATATTGGCTAATCCTCATTCTCACTCAGCCTTCTTAAGCGACCGCCAACGGCTCGTTCGACTTCAGTCATTTGCTGCAGAGCGGTGTGAACCTCGAGCACAATCTCTTTCAGCTGCGTCAACTCCAGATCCGATCCATCCTTAGTGACTAACAGCGCCACGGCGATGTCGCTGCAAAGCTCATTTGAAATGCACATGCTTGGATGCCCGTTGGTACCATCGGGGACTCAACCCCTTAATCGAAATTCTATTAGCAGAATGTTAAGTCGATGTTAACGCGAAGTTAAATCCGGGTGGCCTGAGGATAAGACTGGATCAGTGGATATTTATCTGGAACATCTACTAAGCGATTGTTTGCACCTCTATCAGAAGAGTATAGTTCGCAGGTTTCAGGATTCGGCGTAAGCGCGTTGCGCCGGCACGCTAACGAACTCGTCCGTCTCAATAATGTATGCTGTTAAGTTGAAACCATAAACACAGCCTGTATCGAGACCAATAGCCTTTTTGCCGCGGCGTGGCTCAGGCGCCGGCCAATGTCCGAATAGTACGATCTTCTCCCCATAATAAACGTGATACCAGGGCGTTCCTTCATCGCTCTCACGATCTGGTCCTAAGGTGCGAAGTCGAGTCAAATCGCCTGTAGTCTGAGAGTACAGCTCAACATTCGGGCGCAAACCTGCATGCACTACGAGATGAGTCTCAAGATCAATTACGAACGGCAGCCTGTTCAGAAAGCTAGTGTAGGCGTCTTTTTCCCCTTTGAGCTCTTTATGAGCCTCTTTTTGAGAAGAATTCAACTCAACGTCCTCACCATTCCAGCGACGACGCAAAGCTAAATCATGATTGCCGATCACGGTACTGAAACGTGCATCGGTCATGAATAGCTCAAGAACTTCGCGACTCTTTGGACCCTTAGTAATGAGATCTCCTACGCAGACAACTCGGTCCTCTTTCCCAAAGTCAACTTTATTGAGCAGCGCCGTGAGTTCATCATAACAACCATGAATGTCCCCAATCACAATCGTTCGAGCCTTCATCTCAACCTCCGCGTTCTTTATCGGGCACGGCTGTTATAGATCAAGAAAGGAACAAAAAGCGAGGGAGGCGCCCAAATTATGCACGATTGGCCACAGGCACCCTAGTAGTTCTGGTGCTCAACTCGGAGATGACCATCATCATAGACTTCATCCGCCGATTGATCTCGATTTCCCCGCGCCGAAAGCGACATCTCTGTTCCTGCCATATGGACCTTTGAACCTGGAATTAAATAATGAGCAAAATCAAGCGTAGCTGGAAGCGGGATCGCTCCGCAGCGCAACAGAGCGATCCCGCAGTCATCAAAACTTTAATCTCGCCTTGAACTGCATGACACGTGGGCCACCCACAGTAGTAGTAATCCGGCCAAAGTCCGGGCTGCCTAACTCGAAGTCAGGTGCCGCAAAGTTAGTTCGATTAAACACGTTAAAGATGTCCCAACCAAACTCGACGGAGACTTTCTCTGTCAGTTTTGTGCTCTTTACAATACCCAGATCGAACCGAGACTGAGATGGCGCACGTAGAATGTTCCGACCCAGGCTGCCGTTTTGACCAAGTGGCGAGCAAAGGACTGCAGAATTGAACGAGTCCTCAGTAATATCAGAACCCTGCTGGCGCAGCTCAGCGAGACTGCCGCAGAGTCCAGGTCTCCCAAAGCCCAGCCTGTATAGACCGCCTGACCCGCGCGTCAGATCTGCGTATTGGGTTGCGCTGCCAATCTCCGGCTCAGGTGAGAAGATACTGTAAGGCGTACCGGTCTGAGCCTGGAAGAAACCGGAAATCTGCCAACCACTCAAGAACTTGCTGGCAGACCCGAAACTAGGTATCTCATAAACAAAGTTGAGACTAAAGCGATGCGTGCGATCAAAATCGGAGACCGCATGGTTGGCTTCGAGATTACGCAGGCCACCCTGCACTACAAAGCCGGTATTGGGGACATCCGGCTTTCCGGAACCAGCAGTGCTGCCGGGATCCGTGGAGCTGGTGTCCATCGACTTCGACCAGGTATAAGCCGCATTGAATTGGAGACCACGGGAGTTGTGACGAGTTGGAAGTTACCTCCCCCCGAGCGTCCCGTGGAGGCGTCGTAAAGACTTGTCTGCAATTTAACCTCTTGCAAGGTCTCGGGTGCGGGCGCGATGTTGTCGTTCAATGAGCCTTCATTGGTAGTGATATTGGTGGCATCAATACCATTGAAAAAGAGACTCGTGCTTGTCGTGCGCGTCCCGTTCACCGAGGGCGACTGGTTGCCGTTGCTGTTGGTTAGTACCGGCGATAGTTCGGTATTGACGCCCGCTTCAGTTGAGAGCAGTTGCGTAAAACTGCGCGTGGATGTTGGAACCGTAACCAGATCATCAGCCGAGAGCTGACGAAAGGTTGTTGCGGTCTCCGGAGTGACAAGAGAAGCACCCTCCACAATGTTTACCACCGCGTCGACGTCACCCAGTTCGAGCTTGTCCTCAAGTGTACGAGGGACGCTAGCCTCTACTTGCACTCTTTTCCTAACCAATCGCCTGAAACCGGTGATCTCGAAAGCAACCTCATAAGTTCCAACTGCGAGCGCCGCAATCGTCCAGCTCCCTTCTCCATTCGTAGCTACTGTGCGCACGGCTCCTGTTTCGAGGTTTTTTACTGTGACGGTAACTCCAGGCAGACTCGCACCGTTTTGGTCCTGGACGACGCCTGTCAGAGTGCCGGTCACGCCTGACTGGCCCAGAGCCGTTTCAGGCAAAGTAAAGCTGATTCCCAAGAAGAGGATCAGCGCAAGAACGCCCACTAGTCGATGATTATCACAGAGCAATATGAATACGGGCCTCAGTGAGCGGGCGCAACAGCGATTGGGGGTATTCCTATACATACGAGTTCTCCTGAGTAATGAATTGAGTCTTGTGCCGTCTTTACGACATTCCTGAGCGCGTGAGAGGTGTCAATAGCAGGGACATTACCGATGTGTGCCAGAAATTTCATGCACGCAGATTAGTCCGGTGAGATTAAAGAGCTGTGAATTGCTCCTTAATTGTTTGTTAAAGCATTCCGAAACAGCTAGAGAGGTTGAAATCTGCGGATTGAACCGAATTTAACGGGTGATAGGTAGGATGTTTCAGGAAGAACGGCCACTTTAGTGGTTTCAATAGAGCAGGTGACCCCCATGTCAATTTCAAGTGAACTGAGCAGCGAAATAGCGACGGCCATCCTGGCGGCAAGCAAGGGTTGTCCGCGAGAATTGCAGAAAATGAAGGAAGTCGTTTTAGCTATACACTTGACACTTCAGCAGTTGACCATTGACGAGCGACTTACTAAAGACGAATCAAGCACTACCGACGACGCCCAGAGTCGTTCCAACCAAAGCTGATTCCTAAATTTTGCCACCGGCGAGTGAAGGCCAGGTTAGCGTAACGATGCTATCTGCGGTCGATCGTTGAGGCCCCCCACAAGACTGGCGTCCCAGATTAACCAGTAGCGCTTTTTTTTCTTACTGATCGGATCAATCGATCAGCACTACATAAACTGGGGGCTTGAAGTCACTGTCACTCTTCCATTCCCCCAGGGCAACCTGGGAAAAAACTACGTCAGAGCGCTTACTGGCATCCTCTAGAATCACTACATTGGGCCCATAAAGCGCAGTCCACACGAGAGCTCGCGCGCTTTTAGAACCACCGGCAGCATCCCTGGCCCCAACGCGCAAAAAACCGTCCTCATCAAACCTAAGATCAGGCCACCCAGTTATGTTGCGCAGCTTGCTTGTCAGATCATCCCGGCGTGCTGAAGGAAGATCGTCGCGACAGATGATATTGCTCCAAGAGCTTTCAGCTGAGACCTGTGAGGGACCAACTATCAGAAGGAGGGCAACGAACCAGCCTGCCTTGCTGATTCGAACCGACATGGTCCTTGATTGTCTGGGTCGCACGTGGTTTCACCTCGAAATTGGAACCGGCGAAAACTTAATGCGCGTCGCTTCAGGCTATGTTTTAGTAATAAGGCGGCGGAGGCTTTGATGTGCATGTTACCAAAATGTTAACTGGTTGTCGAAGGAAATTTAGTTGACCTCAGTTCGTGCAACGCTGACTGAACACAGCCTGAATGCAATCTGAACGACGCCAAGATCTAGTATCCTCTGAGATCAGTTGAATTCACATTGTCGTTAGCATCTGCTGATGCCTAATGGACCAACGAGAATAATTGAGGTGCAAGATGACACAAATCATGCGAGGGCAGATGCTAGCCCTGTTCGCATTTGACATCGGATATGAGGTTTCATTGGACCGACTTGCAGAGTTGTTTCCTGCCACACCGGTGCAGCCATTATCGCGAAAGAGACAAACGCCCAGGTATCTGCAATACAGTAGGCCACCTCTGACCCTGACTTTAGAAGCCAGTCAAGAGTTATCGGGAGAGTTCTGCGGCGTCCAAGCAACTGTTTTTGACTTTGGCGCAGTGAGCATCGCCTATCGCTGGCCACTGGTAAGAGAAGGTGAGATCGTGCGGCTGGAAGACCTTCCAGGATTAGGCCATCAACTTTACCATCGGAATCTGGAGATTGTAGCGCGAGAACACGTTCTTAACCTGATGGACAGAATCAGTACTGCCGTCATTCGACCGGAACTTTCGAGACTAGTCGAAGATTATTACTTATTCATTTTAGAGAAGCTCGATCCAGAATTGCTCGCGGAGGAGTTGCTAACTCGATACGGATCGACTCTCGCCCAAATGCTGACTTTTGAGACCTTGCCCCTAAGTCAGCAGCAGAGGGAAGAGTCGTTAAGTCAGAGGATCTGCTACTCAGAGAGTGATCTCGCGATCGTTGATTGGAACGCCGCAATCATCTGCGATGCGGATTACGAGGATACAGCGGGCGTGTTGGAGTTGCTTAATGTTGAGTTGCTCGAGGCCCGCTACATCGACGAGCAGTTGGATCAGCGCATTGCTGAGTATGCCAGCCTGGTTCAGAAGCGAGCCGAATGGCCAATCCCGTTGCGCACGCCATACAGAAGCGCGATTCAGGAATTGACAGAGCTGCGCATAGAGTCGACTCTTTTGGACGAGCGGGTGGGCAACTCTCTAAAATTGGTCGGTGATCTTTACTTGTCGCGGATTCACTTGGCTGCTGCCAGCAGGGTCCATCTACCTGAATGGGAAAGGATCGTTTCTCACAAGCTTCAGATAATCGACGAGTTCTACCAACTATTGACTGACCGTGTGAGAACGGCACAGAGTCAGACCCTGGAACTCACAATCACAGCTCTAATAATTATCGAACTTCTGTTGGCACTCCGCGGGTAGAGCGTATTTCGGATGTATGCCCAATCCGAAGTCATTCGCTACAAAAGCGCCAGTCCTCGAAGATCCATGGGCGGCGATGTTTCACCGGTATCTGATAGATCCTCAAAAAAGTAGCTTCTCTGTTCTACATTGCAGGAAAAAGCCCTAGCGGGTCGGCAAACCGCCAGGGCCAGAGCACGGGGTCATTTGTTTTGCCGCCAACACATCTAGCAACGAGGGTCTACTCGATGTGTCAGGTGTGATGGTAGGAATACACGCCACGAGCAGCTATCTCTCTGGATCTTCCTTCCCACCCCCCGCCCGGATTAGTTAGTGAAGGACGATCGTAGATTTGATCCACAAAGACCACTGTGTCGCTTGCGCGAGCAGCTAGCAACGAGTACCTGCTTCCACTCTAAAGGCGACGTGCTAAATCCAAGTTATCTCAGGATTAAAACTTCCTTAAGTCTAACAGCGAGGATCCTGATTCACTACTGAATGCAACCATCAAGAGTCCCGCTGCTGCCGAAGCGTTGCTCTCTTTTCTTAAACAATCGCAAGTAGGGAAGAGGGCAAGGCAGGCTTCTGTTCAGGAAAGAGGCGACTGTCAGTCTGCCGCCGCCCCCGCTTAATATTCAAAGCTAGTCAACATTGAATTAACCACTCAAATTGATCTCACATGTGATAATGCTCATCTAACTTGCTTCCAAAGCTTTTTGGATTTGCTGCTTCAGTTATTAATTCAATGATGACTGGCTGGGAAAGTAGCGGGGGCGGCGGCAGACTGAAACAAGCTGCCTTCCTATCCAGAAGCCTGCCTTGCCCCCTTCCCAACTTGCAACTGTGAAAAGCTGCTCCGCCCTTCAAGAGAGGACTGCGCTCGCGCAATCCCCATGTTGAAGGGCGGATAATTAGGCTAACAACGCGAGCTAGAATTTGAACATGGTATCAAACTGGAATCGCGTGGTGGGCCGGTTGAGAGAGTCGGGCGGTGTTGTGCCGAAGACACCCAGCACACCATGTGGTCGTTGGGTAACAATGCCTGTTACCGTGAAGATCACCCGGGGATCAGCGGCGTATGAAAAGACCATGCGATGAGCGCGTGAATCCGACTGCTGCGTAATATCGGAGAAATTGAATGGAGTCAGCACTGCATCTTTTTCGATGCGCATAAGCGTGTAGCCAAAGAGCATGTCACCCTGCTCCTTCGTCTTCCCGACCTGGACTTCAGCCCAGTATCCATTGCTCTCCTTATTGGGGATAATCAGATTGGTTCCTCCGGGACCGGCCGTTACTACGTCACGCGTCAGCGTGTTGTGCACGAAATCAAACAGGAACAAAACCGGAAAGCGATTATTGTGTTTGAGCTCCAGCCGCCCAAGCACATCGACGAGGTTGTAACCAGAGGAAAGGCGCCCGTCGCGGTTTGTGGCATTAACACTGGCGTTTGTCAGCCCCAGATTGCCGTTGCCTGCAGTGAGTAGATCACGTGGTATTGAAACGGTTGTGGTAACAGTTTGCGCTGGCGTTGTGCCATTAGCCGGGATTGTGAAGCTTACGGGGACTTGTAGCTGGCTGCCGAAGATTTGCACAGGTGTGATGAACTGCGTACCTGAAAAGTAGTGGTCGGCAACTGAAATTCCGAATGCCACCTTGGCACTCGGTTCAAACCGAGCGCTGAGCTGCGCACCAAAGAGTCCCAGGTCACGTCCGGCGCGACGAGATTGTTCAACATTGACGGTCCCGTTGGAGTTGCGAACGAAACCGGAGTTCCGCTCGAGCAATGGCAATTGCCAGGCCACGAAAGTAAGGTTCTTCAGAGTTGAGCCCTTGAAATTGCGTGAATACATTTCGTTGATCCCCTCAAATTGGAGATCGCTGTCGAATAGCATCTCGGTGGATGTCCACGGCGCCTCAAACTTCCCTCCCTGCAAACGCAGCCCGGGAACCTGTTTTGGCTTGTAAGTGATGTAGGCCTGATCGAGCGCGAAAGGTTTGCGATTGAATAAATCCGTAAGCGTTTGATTGGTAGAGATGTTATCAGCGAGGCTTCCTGTAGCAACACGCAGCCCCCAGTCAAATTCCTTACCAATCTGTCCCCGCATGCCCAGACGGGCACGAATGCGGCCGCGATAACGAGGACTTAACTCATTGCCCAGGGCGGCAGGATTAGATCCAGTTGGTAGTGAATTCGACAATCCGAAGAACGTCTCCATGCGCAGCCGAATGTCGCCACTAAAGGTAATAGAACCAAGTTGCTTAGAGAGTGTTTCACTCGTCTTCTTTACTTGCGCTTCAACTCCGCCTAATCGCTCGGCGACGTTAATCTGCTTGGAATCGTCTGAAGTCATAGCCGGAGCTTTGGATACACCCAACGCATTCTGGTTGGTGCGGCTATCAGCGGCACGCAGCTCGGTAATTATCTTCGATTGCTCGGTTAGGATTGTTCGCAACCGTTCCAGTTCTTCACGCTGCTCACGCAGTTGACGGTGCACGTCCTCCATCTCATCGCTAGTAGCGCCTTTTGGTTCTTTTGTCGGCACTGGGAGATTGGTCGCAATTTTCTTGGGTGCCTCCGGAGTTTGGCAAAACGAGGGTAGCGGTGCCACAACTAAGAGCGTCGAGAGGAGAAGGGCGCGAGTCATGAGGTAATGCATTGGATGATCCTTTCTTCCAGCTCCGGCTTGGGGAGTTGGTGTGGAAGTTATTGCTAAAGAGCGAAGAGGCCTGTTGAGCTATTCCGAGGGGTGCTGTCGAGAGCCGCCAAGCCTCTTCAGGCTAGATACACGGAATAATCTACTAATTCCGCGTAACATTGGTCTTAACTACACATTAAATTCTTCTGAACTGGATTTGTGGCGGTTCTGCTTAGGACGTGAAACAGATCTGAAGTGCCGGAATTTGTCACCGCTCTCCGCGGTGCGAATCCTATATATAGGACAAGTAGCCGCCATCCAAGGGAAGTCCGTCACGCTTTGTAGTGGATGACGCGCACCCTTTCGAGCGTCACTAGACCGTCTTGAATCATCTCATCAAGGTGGGGTAGGAACATTTCGATTTTTTCCAGACTATCAACAATCTCAACAACCATGGGGAGGTCTTCGGAGAGTCGGAGGATTTTTGCAGTGTGGAGAATACTGTTCTTGCCAAAGCCCATTACGCCTCTCAGCACCGTCGCTCCGGCAAGACCGTCTGCGCGAGCTTTCAAAACAATTGCTTCATAGAGCGGATGATGACCATAACGATCGCTCTCGCCCACGAAGATTCTTAAAAGGTATCCATCTTCAGGAACTTTCATTCCGATCACAATAATCTGCCTAATGTGTAGCCAGCCCACACGGTAAGTAGTCCAGCGGCGTTTGAGGCCAGAACGTTAAGCGTTGCCAGCCCGATTTCACCGTCGCGCAAGAGCGTGAAAGTTTGCAGACCAAAAGAAGAGAATGTTGTGAATCCGCCGAGGAGCCCAATCATGACGGCAGTGCGAACCGTTTGATTTATCAGAAATCGCTCTTGCATTAAATAGAAGATGAGGCCCGCCAGGAAGCAGCCGACGAGATTGACGACAAGAGTTCCGGTTGGGAAGGTTTCTCCAAAACGTCGGGCCACATACCCGGAGAGGGCATAGCGGGCCAAAGTACCCAACAGCCCGGCCACTCCAATTAAGAGAATCTTTGGCAAGATGTGTGGATAAGAGACGCGTGCCAGATTAGGGCTAACGCAAAGTGGGAAGCGCAAAGCGCCAGGAGCCTTGGAGTGCGGGGACTTGTCACCGCCTGTTTAGAGGGAGTCTACTGCGTTGGATAGCGGTGACAAGTCCCCGCACTCCAAGGAGTTGAGTGTCCCTTGCTCTTTGCTCTTCGCCCTTTGCTCTTTGCTCTTCGCCCTTTGCTCTTTGCTCTTTGCTCTTGGCCCTTTGCCCTTTGCCCTTCGCCCTTTGCCCGCCCTTACGCATAGAGCTCTTCTATTTCGTTGGCAAACTTCTCATCAATTACGCGTCGCTTTACTTTTAGCGTCGGAGTTAATTCGCCTTTGTCGATCGTAAACTCTTCAGGCAACAACGCAATTCGGCGAATGCGTTCGTGGTCCATCAGGTGCTTTGTCAAATCCGCCACTTCGTGCTGCACCAGTTTTAGCGCAGCGGGAAAACGGCTCAAGGCGCCACGGTCCTGGGGGAACTCTTCTCCGGTAGCATAGAGAGTTTGCTTCACCGCCTCCCACTCCGGAACAATCAACGCGGCTGGCTGTTTACGCCCCTGCCCTACAATAACCACCTGGCTAACAAATTCACTCTGCTTTAGCAAGCTTTCGATTATTTGCGGCGCAACATATTTTCCATTGGAGAGCTTGAAGAGATCTTTTTTGCGGTCGGTGATGTAGAGCCGACCTGATTCGTCTAGATGACCCACGTCGCCGGTAGCAAACCACTCATCTTTCATAACAGTCGCAGTTTCCTCGGGATGACCATAGTAACCGCGCATTACGTTGGCCCCCCGAATGAGGATTTCACCGTCCTCGGCTATAGCCAATTCGATCCCGGCGAATGGAGTGCCGACAGAACCCACCCGATTATTCTCAGGTCGATTTGCCGCAACGATGCAGGTTTCAGTTGCCCCATAGCCCTGAAGAATCGGAATGCCAGCAGCGAGGAAAGAGTATGACAGGGTCGGAGAGAGTGGCGCGCCACCCGATACGAAATAGCGCAACCGCCCGCCAACTCCTTCTCGCCATTTCGAGAATACCAGGCGATCAGCCAATCGTTGTTGGATAGCGAGCGAGGCCGGAACGCGTTCTCCCTTGTCTGCCAACTCAGCGAAGCGCTGACCTACCGCAAGCGCTCGCGTAAAGATTCTTCGTTTCCAACCTTTCCCCGACATCCCTTTCTTAACAATCCGGTGATACACCTTCTCAAACAGCCGCGGCACCGCCGTCATAATCGTGGGCCGAACCTCTCTCAAATTCTCACCCACTTGTTCAAATGATGCCGCGTAATAGACTGAGACCCCGTTGTAACAAAAGATGTAGAAGCCCGTCCGCTCGAAAATGTGCGACAGTGGCAGCACGGATAGAGCGGTATCAGTAGAGCTAATGGGCAGCCCGTCTGTAATTGCCAGCACATTCGAGATGAAGTTGTTATGCGTTAACATCACGCCCTTCGGCGCCCCAGTCGTCCCTGATGTGTATAGGATAGTAGCGAGATCGTCACTGTGAATCGCTTTCAGATAAGCATCGAACGCCGTCGGTCTTTGGCGTGACTGTTCCGCACCAACTTTTTCCAACGCTTCGAGCGTTGTAGCACGGTCAACACCTTCCGCTGCTTCTCCATCAAAGAAGATTATCTTCTCGAGGAAATCCAATCCCGCGAGTGCTTCACGCACGTGTTTGTAGAGTCGTTGGTTGGATATAAAGAGGGCGCGGGTGCCAGAATCTGAGAGTATATAGCGCACCTGCTCCACAGCCTGGGTTGTGTATATTGGAACATTGATGGCTCCGAGGCTGAGAATCGCGAGATCCGAGATAGACCATTCGGGCCGATTCTCAGAAAGGAGGGCAACACGATCGCCCGGCTTGATTCCCAGCGCCGCGAGTCCAAGCGCCACCGAACGCACACGTTCAACAAATACTTCCGCCGGTATGTGCAACCACTCCTTACTAATTTTCTGGTTGAGCGCGTCTTGCTTATTGTGTTTCAGGGCGGCAGACAGGCACAGGCCTGGCACAGAAGACGATGCAGGCGAGATTGGCTCTTCGACCGCCTT
>DATEUF010000015.1:0-8215 GCA_035283325.1 Pyrinomonadaceae bacterium
TGGGAAAGTACCACCTGTCTGCACATCCGCGGCCGTAATTTGCGCAGTTAGCTGGGTCGAGCTCACCAGCGTTGTCGGCCGGCTACTTCCGTTGAAACGCACGACTGAACTGCTGTTGAAGTTGGTGCCATTAACCGTCAATACAAAGTCGGCATCGCCAGCAATCTTATTTGTAGGCGAAATATTGCTAAGCGACGGGACCGGGTTGTTAACCGTCAGATTCACAGCGTTCGAGCCACCGCCACCCGGCAAAGAGTTGAAGACTGTGATTGGGAAGAGTCCGTTGGCCACAACATCGGCCGCCGTAATCTGCGCAGTCATCTGGGTTGAACTCACCAGAGTACTCAGCCGATCACTGCCGTTGAAACGCACTACCGAACTATTGTTGAAGTTGGTTCCGTTTACTGTCAGCACAAAGGCGGCGTCACCCGCCAACTTGGTGCTGGGCGAAATGGTCGTAACCGTCGGCACGGGATTGTTTACTGCCAGATCACTCGCATTGGAGATACCGCCTCCGGGCAGTGGGTTGAAGACCGTGATTGGAAATGTGCCTGTGGCCAGCACATCGGCGGCATTGATCTGTGCAGTCAATTTCGTTGAATTAACAAAGGTGGTTGCCCGATCGCTGCCATTGAACCGGACCACTGAACCATTAACAAACGCGGAGCCGTTAACGGTCAGCGTAAATCCTCCGGCGCCGACAATCGCAGTTGGCGGTGACAGACTACTGATCGCTGGTACTGGATTGACTACCGTCAGCGGTATTGCTGCGGAAGTTCCTCCGCCTGGCGCCGGATTGAAAACGGATATTGGAAAGTTTCCTGCAGAGGCGATGTCGCCAGCCAGAATCTGCGCAGTCAGTTGTGTGCTACTGACTAAGCTGGTAGTCCGGACCAGGCCATTGAAGCTTACAATCGAGCTACTATTGAAATTCGTTCCTGTGACTGAGAGTGTGAAAGCACCTGTGCCGACGTTCTGAATCGAAGGCGATATCGCCGTAATAGTCGGCAAAGTATTACTGACAACAAAGGTGCTTGGAGGGGATGTGTTGCCGCTTGGGTTTACGACCGTTACCGGGTAATTACCGTATGTTTGAATGTCCGATGCCTGTATCTGAGTGGTTAGCTGCGCTGAGTTGATGAATGTGGCGGCCCGGGAAATGCCATTAAAGGTCACTGCGGCTCCGCTAACAAAGCCAATACCGTTGACAGTGAGCGTGAACCCGCCATCTCCCGCCGTTGCGGTTGTGGGTTGCAAGTTAGTGATCACTGCACCAACAATCAGATTCGCTGGGGCAGAGCTTCCGCCCTTGGGATTCATTACGGTTATGGGATACGTGCCCAGCGTCAATGAATCTGTAGCCAACAATGTTGCAGTCAACTGCGTGCTGCTAACGAAGGTTGTTGCGCGATCCATGCCGTTAAAATAGACCACGGCGCCGGTGGCGAAGTTTGAACCGTTAAGCGTGATCGTTGCAGGGCCGGTGTTTTGCCCGACTCCCAGCGGTGAGATACTGCTTAGAACGGGCGGATTGCCACTGCCGGCCGCGAGTGTCACTGGATGGCTAAAGATTGCGCTAGTTGGACCACCGGTGCTGGCGACGGCCTGCAAGCCCATACTCGATCTTAAGTTCTGTTTGGTGGAAGTTATATCGACAACATAAGTAGGGCTGATCCAGGGACAGGGTGGACCGAAGGCGGGCGTGTTCATGTCCGTATGACCCAGGAACATAAGTGACTCAGTCGCATCTTCGTAGAAGACATAGACTTCACTATTTTCGAGATCCAACAGGAGGGTCGGACGAGTCGTTGCAGCATGGGGATCAATGTCGACGAGCACCGGGTTCGCGCTCCAAACTCCGGCCGTGGTCCGAGTGTAGAGGTGTAGATAGCCCACGCCATCGCTGTCTTTGGCGACGAGGAAGATCCGCCCGTCGGGCGCCGCTTTCATGCTGCCATGATTATCTGCTACTCCACCCTGACCCAGCTCGTTACCCAGGCCTGAATCGATGACCTCTTTTGTGCTCCATACATTTTCGGGATCCCCATCAAGGTGATAACGGAAAGCATCTTCAATTGGCGCTAGTTGATGCGACCATGCTACACCAATCTTGTTGCCTCCGAAGTGCACGATGTTGGTCACTTCCTGGGTGGCGGTGGCGCCGCCAGTGGCAAGGATAAAGCCGTTGGTGTCCCAGATCTTATGATCCGCCGAGGTGGACCAGATGACGCGGTAGTTGCCATCTCCGCCTGGTCCCGTGCCGGGATAGGTCGCCCACAACTTACCAGTGCTGTCCTGAGCAAAGGTAATCGAGCCAGTCTGAGATTCTGTGGTGCCGGTGCCAATGCCGATCAACGGCAGCGTTACTGGGAAACCGGAGACTATGGCGTAAGTCTTGGTAACAGAATTGTAGGTGTACTTATAGAGTCTTGCCTGCGTATTAAATTCATAGACAAGCACAAAGAGATTGGTGCCATTCCACAACACATCGGGACGGCCATTCAGATTCGTATCCAGCAGCGCGCCCTTGATGAAGGTAGAGCCGGACTGTTTGTAGAAATAGATCCCCGAAGTGTTATCTGAAAGGGCACTCCACCAAAGGCTGTCGTTGTACCACATCTGGGCTTTGTTGGTGTTAAAGACAGTGACGCCGGTGAAGCTTTGCGGAGACGTGGTGGGACAGGCAGGCTCAACATAAAAAGTAGTCGCCTTCTTTATAGTTGAGGTGCCTCCACCAGGTGTGGGATTGAAAACCGTAATCGGGAACGGTCCCGGCACAAGCATGTCAGAGGCTAGTATTGTCGCAGTCAATTGCGTGTCGCTAACATAGGAAGTGGTCTTGTTTACGCCATTGAACCTCACAACCGAACTGCGGCGGAAACCTGTGCCTATCACGGTCATAGTGATCTGTGGCGTGCCCACAGGCTCTCGTTTTGGTGTGATTAGGTTTACGACTGGAACTGGATTCGTGGCGGTGACTAGAAGATTTTTTGCATTGGAAACGCTGTTATCTGGATTCGTGACTGTGATTGGATAGCTGCCTGCGGCGGCAATGTTTGTGTTTAAGATGGAGGCCGTCAACTTCCCTGCATTAAGATAGGTTGTGGTTCTGCTCGATCCGTTGAACTTAACAACGGCGCCATTTACAAACAGCTTTCCATTGACGGTCATTGTGAAGCCAGCTTCACCAGCGGTGACCTCCTTAGGCGAGATGCTAAATAAGGTAAGTTGATTCGGTGTTAGATCAACGTAATTAGTGAGAATGTGATTGCCTGCCTTTCCAGTGCTACCGGCAACAACCAGATCAGTGGTGGCAGTCAGATTCTGCTTGGTCGAAGTTGGATTGCTTGTGGACAACGTGGTGTCTTCTGACGTGTCTATTAGCACGCAAGACGAATTGAATGCAGGACTGCTCATCGACGCCTGTGTGATGAACGTCTGCCCGCCGAGTCCATTGCTGGCGATGGCATTGTCCTTATAAATCACATGGATGGTGCTGTTATCCGTGTCCAGTAAAAGCACCGGCTTCGAGGGCATGGCAGAAAAATCATTTACTACCAACGTCTTTTGTCCCCACACTCCAACGGCTGTGCGGACGTAGATATGCAAGTGGTTATTGATGCCGTCGTTATCGTCCGACACCATGAAGATGCGGCCGTCTGGATGTGCCTTCATGCTCATCTGTTTGCCGGCAACACTTCCAGTGCCTTCCGGACCTAAGCCGGAATCGATTACCTCTTTCAGACTCCAGGTTGTCACTGGGTCACCATCATTGTGAAAGCGAAACGCATTTTCCGAGGTATTGAGATTGGACCAGGCCACTCCAATCTTGTTGCCAAAACGTACTATCGTGGAACCTTCCGTCTTGTTTACTGAGACACCGCTCGCGAGCACGAACCCCGTGGTATCCCACGTCTTGTGATCGACGGACGTGGAAGAGATCACGCGAATGTTGCCGTCACCACCCATTCCGGAACCTGTATAGGCAGCCCATAACTTCCCGGTGCTGTCCTGATCGATGGCGAGCGTTCCGTAGGCCTTGCCCGAGCCACTGGTACCCACACCAATCAGCGGGAGACTAATGGGGAACCCAGACACGAGGGTGTAAGTCTTAGTAGTGGTGCTATAAGTGTATTTGTATAGTTTGGCGAGTGTGATCGACTCCTGAATAAGAATAAAAAGATTGGTTCCGTTCCATAGACAGTCAGGCGCGCCCGCAACGAAAACGCCTGCCACGAAGTTGGCGTCAATTAGCGTTCCTCGAGACCAGGTGGTAGGGGTCATCTGTCTATAGAAATAGACTCCATCAGTATTATTGGAGAAAGCGCCCCACCAGATGTTGTCATTGCGCCACATCTGGGATCTTGCAGGCCCCGAATTAATCAGACCAGGATCAGCGAGAGTAACGTCGACATCCGCCGCGCATTCAGTTGCGGGTGGCGGGTTTGTAACATTGAAGTTGACAGCATTAGAAGTCAGATTAGTGGGAGCCGGATTCAAAACTGTGACTGCGCGCGGGCCCACCGTGGAGATGTCTGCCGCAGCAATAGTCGCTGTTAGCTTCGAGCTGTTGACGAAAGAGGTGGTTTTGTTAACTCCATTCCATTTCACCACAGCGCCATTAACAAAGCCTGATCCAATCACCGTCAACGTAAAGCCTGGGTCACCAATTACCGCCGTCATTGGTGTGAGATTGGTGATTGAAGGAATCGCTGTGATATTCACAGCGTTGGAAACCAAACTCGCCGGTGCTGGTGTCACGACGGTAATGGGATAGGTGCCAACGGTGGCGATGTCGGTGCCGGAAATCGAGGCAGTCAATTGCGTTGAACTAAGAAAAGTCGTTGATCTGTTGGCGCCATTGAAGCGCACCACGGTTCCTGTAACAAAGCCAATACCATTCACTGTGAGTGTGAAACCTATGTCACCGGCCCTCACTGTCGCTGGCGAGATGGTTGTGATAACAGGGTTAACAGCCAAGATGACTGCGCCAGACGTTCCACCTCCAGGCGCCGGATTTAACACGGTTATGGGGTAGCCACCGGCCAGGGCTATATCTGGTGCCAGGATGGTTGCGGTCAATTGAGTAGAACTAACAAAGGTTGTGGTACGGTTCGTCCCGTTGAAGCGCACCACTGATCCAACGACGAAGTTTGTGCCGTTAACGGTCAGCGTAAAGTCGGGACCTCCAGCCGTGACACTGGTTGGGACGAGAGTAGTAATGGTTGGTACCGGCACGGACGAAACGGTGAAATTTACGGCGTTCGAGGTTCCGCCTCCCGGCGCGGAGTTGAACACCGTAATAGGGAAACTCCCCACAGCCGTCAGGTCACTGGCGAGAATCTGGGCGGTCAATTGATTTGAATTTATAAATGCGGTGGTTCGAGTACTGCCATTAAAGCGGACCACCGAAGTGCTCTCGAAGCTGGAGCCGTTGACGGTCAACGTGAACGCCGGATCTCCGGCGGTCTTTGCGGTTGGCGACAGGCTTGTGATCACGGGAACTGGATGGTTCACTGTGAAGTTCAACGCTGGAGTTGACGTACCACCACCCGGGCTAGGATTTGTGATCGTAACAGGAATGATGGCGCCCGCTGTGGTTATCTCTGACGCCGAGATGGAAGCCGTCAACTGCCCTGAGCTAATGACGGTTGCCGTATGGGGAGTCGCACCAAAATTTACCGTGGCTCCAGTAACAAAGTTGCTGCCATTCACCGTTAGCGGAAAGGTTGGTCCGCCCGCTGTCGCACTCGCCGGAGACAATGTGCTTGTGCTCGGCACCGGGTTATTAATGGGGAGAGTTAGTGGAGCCGACTCGCCGCCATTCACATCCGGATCGAAGACAGTGACGGTTAGGCTGCCGGCGGTAGTAATCTCGCTTGCATCTATGGGAGTACTCAGCTGGGTTGAGTCGATGAATGTAGTCGTCCGATCAAGAGAATTGATCCTTATTACAAAGCCGTCGACAAAACCGGTGCCGTTGACTACCAGGTCGAAGCCCGCTCCGCCGGCAATCGCGCTGGAGGGAGAGAGGGTGGTGATGTTTGGGGCAGCTAGCGCTAGATGGGAGGCTGTCTCGGCGTCCGCTTTGGAGGAGTAATGAGATTCCGGCAATAGCCCGGGCGACAAGGCGTTGGCCGGGCTCCCCAAGTAAGAGCTGGAATCACCCTTCGGAACAACCTTTACGGCTGGCTGACGCTCTACGCTGAAGCCTTGGACCTTTGAGCCGTTTACTCTATCTGAATCCGAAGCGGAAGACAGAATCGGCAAGTATTTGGATCGAGTGCGTCTTGATTGTACTAGCAGGGCCGAAATGGGAGTTGCCAGAAATAGGCAGACCACTGTGCAGGTTACCAGTGTCACAGTGTGCGCAACTTGTCTGGTTCTTACCCGAGTTTGCATTAACAATCCTGCGCTGGGCATATGCTCGGATAACAAAATCCGTGAGGCGCCTGAGTGCCGTGATCACTCAAACACGCCGGGAAATTTGTCAGCAGCTGGAGCACACTCCCAGACTGTCCGGGCCTCAAACCTTTATGGACCCCGCAAAAAAAGGAAGAAGTTTACCTACGTGAAGATGTCAGTGGACGGGAGGGGTGAGTGAAGCTTTATCTCAGCAAAACGGACGACATCTCTAACCGGCCATGCTAGCGAAAATTGCGAAGCCGGTCTTGCGTCTACTTCGCCAATTTCGCGCGTTTCGCCAATTCGCCCTGCGTATTCCATATCGTGCAAATAGATACGCTCTCAGCGCACATCGTTTAATGTGACGTCCAAGTTGAGCGCCGAACCGAGCCAGCGAGTGTTGTAAGTGCTTGAAAAGCAACGCTTCTGTTCACATCAACTTCCCTTCAACAAATCTGGCACGAACATTGCCAAACCTCGCCGTGCGTCGCATCAAGCGAAGCTCGATGAGTTGAGTTGACAGCGGAGGTTCCCAAAATGAAAACAAGATTCGATAGTAGATTTGGTCGAGCGGCCATCAGTGCCCTGCTGCTCATAGCGCTTATCGGTTCAACAGTGGCGCCGGCAGTTGGTCAAACGCGACGGCGGAAGCCACGTTTGCGCCGGTCAACGCGACCTGCCACACACGTAGTGGTTAATCCCGTACCGGTGCCCATCCAATACACGGTTGCTGCCGGTCAGATAGTGCGCGTGCGTATGAACCAAACCATCACGTCGGAAACCGCTCGCGTTGGAGATCAATTTACGACCACGGTTGTTGACCCGGTTTATGCAGACGGGATAGAGGTGATTCCGGCAGGCAGTGTAATCACGGGTCGCGTCACCAGCGTCAATCGCGCTTCTCGTCAAAGCAAGGCGGGAACCATTGGCGTGCATTTTGATTCACTGCGTTTACCAAACAATGCGGCACGTGTGATCAATGGCGACCTCACCAACGTCACGAGCGAAAACGTAACTGCCGATAACGAAGGCGAGGTTTCAGGCACGTCAGCAGTAAAACGTAACGTTGTCTTCATCGGTGGAGGCGCTGTGACTGGAGCTTTAATTGGCGCGATTGCTGGTGGTGGTAAAGGGGCAGGCATTGGCGCCGGGGTGGGCGCCGGTCTGGGAGTTGCAGGCGCGCTGTTTTCAAAGGGACATGAAGCGGTGGTCAAAGCGGATACGGAGTTTGGAGTAATTCTGAATCAGAGTATTTCGCTGCTCGCCGCGAATGTCAGATAAGGATCGGTGAGTCCGATGGGGATCGGTAGCCCTTTAGGGTTGCCGTGCGATGGGGGCCCGCTTGTGAAGGGGAGAGCGCGGGCGGGCTTCCAGAGAAGATCAGTCGCCCCAGTCATAACGTAAGATAGACCGAGCTTCGAACTCTTGCACCCACTATAGTTTACAGGCTTGATAAGTTTTCATTGGCGGCTTATTGGGGGGTTGCAAAAACTTCCCGAGGTGTTGTCGCTAGATCACCACAGCGGACATTGACAGCTTCCTATAGATCCGTGGCAGACTGGCTGCTTACAAAAATCGTTTTCGGGAAGTTGGGATAACGCAATGCCAATACCATACGACTTAACGCTTCAGATTGATGAAACTGGAGACACCGCTTCACTATCGGGCGAACTTTCGGACTCAGAAGCTCAGCTTCTACAAGATTTTGTTCAGTACTCTAAAGAGGTTTTGAGTACTGACTTCATCCAGCGGGGCCAATATGGGCAGCTTGAAATCAACTGGAAACAAGGATCCGGTGCGGAGATTAAAA
>DATEUF010000016.1:0-4640 GCA_035283325.1 Pyrinomonadaceae bacterium
CCCAAGCCTGTTCCCGTTTCCACTCTCGCGGGCGAATTCACTCTGGTCAATCAATCTGGAAATCAGCAGGAACTTCCCGCCTCAGTGGCAGTATCACCAACCACGTTATTCGGGAAAGGTGGTTTCGATATCATCGTCGGCAATCCGCCCTTCGTTACCGCGCGAAACCCAATGAAGCGCGAACTGTGGCGCGCCCGATGGAAACGGGTGTGTTCTGGAAAATACTCCCTCGTGTGTCCTTTCTTTGACCTGAGCTTCGGCCTCCTTACTTCAGACGGGCAACTCGGTTTCATTGTGTCCAACGCCTTTGCCAAGCGCGAGTTCGGCAAGCCACTTGTGGAGGACTTTTTCCCGACGATTGACGTCCAAAAGGTAATCGACTGCTCGGGGCTGATGTTTCCCGGTCACGGTACGCCCACTTGTATCGTATTCGGACGTAACGAGAAGCCGGACCCGAAATCGTCAATCCGTGTTTCCGCCATCCTACCGGGTGGCGGCGACCTTCGGACGCCCCCTGAAGAAAGCCCGCTGTGGAAGACTCTGGCTGAACGTCATGACCAACCGGGCTTCGCGGATTCTCGGGTCGTGGTCGCAGATCGCCCTCGGAGCCAGATGGTGAAGTGGCCGTGGAATTTGGACATCATCGCTGAACCAACTAAGAACCTTATTAACGCAAATGGATCACGCGGGCTTCGAAATGTTCTGGCCGCCGATGTGGGGTTCATGTTTGTTATAGGACGCAACGATATTTTCATGATGACTCCAGACACTCCACGTCGACTAGGGATCTCCGCGACACTTTTTAAGTCCCTTAACGTTGGAGATGAAATTCGAGACTATGAGTTGCGCGGCACGAATGTCGTGCTATTTCCGTACGATCAGGAATCGCTTGAAGTGATTAAATTCTCCCCAAAATCGCCAGAGGCCAAGTATTTTGGGCTCTTCGAGGAGGAACTATCTTACCGGCCTACATTCTCGGGAACTTTCGCAGAGGAAGGTCGCGTTCCTTATGAATACCACCAGCTTCCGGTTGATCGGGCAAGAAATCCAAGGTCGATTGCTCTCGCTCAAATTGCAACACATGGTCACTTCGTCTTAGATGAGAGCGGCGCTGCATTTAACGAGAAAGCCCCTTTGCTAAAACTTCCTCTGCCCACCACATTGGCCGATCACCATCTCATCGCTGCCATGCTCAATTCTAGTGCTGCGCTCTTCTGGCTCAAGCAGGTATGCTTCAGCAAGCGAGAATCGGAGGAAGGTGCAACAGACACCTACTTCGAATTCGCGGGCGGCAAGGTCCAACAGTTACCCGTGCCTAATGTGTTGGTGGCGGCGTTGCGAGGCCAGAGACATCCGCTGGCAGAACGGCTCACGGAACTGTCTCGGGACTGCTTGGAAAGTGGGCGACAACTGGCAACACTCTCAATGAAGAAACTCTTCGAGAAGCCAGGAGAAGCTTACTATGAGTGGAACGCCGCCCTGCCAGGCTCCGTTGCGCCTTACGTGGAAATCGCCAAGCCGTTCGAAACCGCTGACGACCTCCGCGAGGCCTTCGCTCGCACAGTGACGTTGCGGGAGACTCGTCGCGCGGAGATGATCGCTCGACAGGAGGAGATGGACTGGTTGGTGTACGAAGCCTACGGATTGATTGCGGACCGCGAACCGCCGATCGTGGATGCTGAGTTGTCTTTGGCACGCGAGCAGCGTCCCTTTTGCCTGTGGCTGCAAGCAGAGGGCGACTTCGACAAGGCCGTGTCGCTGATCCCGCGCGATTGGTCGTCGGACCGGAGGTCGCTGTGGCAAGCGCGGCTCGCGGCCATCCGTGAAAATGAACACATCCGCCGTATCGAGCAACCGGTGTACAAGCGACGGTGGGACGAGCAGTGGAAGGTTGGTGGAAGTTGGGCTTGTGGAGACGTTGCGTACGCGGCTGAGTTCCGGGACGCCTTCCACTGGTGGCTGGCTGAAAAGGCGGAGTGGTACCTGGAGAAGGAAACCCGGAGTGGCCCCATCAGCATCGAACGCTGGACGAACGCTCTTCTTGCCGATGCCCGCGTTAGAGAAGCTCTTGAAGTCTATAGAGAAATGAGCGTAAATGGACCGCAAGATGACCGGCCGTTCGCCAAAGTCTTCAAGGAAATCGTTGACGGTGAGACTGTCCCTGAAGGAATTCCATTTGCTGTACCCTGGGAGGACTTGGAGAAGAAGAACATAAAAGTGCCAGCCAAAGTCAAGGCCCTGCGCGGCAAGTTAAATGTCCCTCGTGAGCGTTTCCGCGTTCGCGGCAAAGACGAATACCTCTGGGCGGGTTTGGAGTGGAAAGACGGAACAGCTTGATTGCAAGAACCTTGCATAGCCCTGTAACATCTACGGAACTTCTGGGTAGTGGGCTATTTTTGCAGGTGAGAGTCGCCTTGACGGTGAGAGGGGGGTGTGATACAAGGGATCAATGATAGAGGGGTCACCGAGAAACTGGAAGAGTTAGATGACTATTGCGATCTCGCTCAAAGTTAACGATGGGCTCGTGCTAGCGGCTGATAGCGCCTCTACGCTCATTGGTCGAGCACCAGAGGGAACAACCACTGTCGTCAACATCTACAATAACGCCAACAAAATTTTTAATCTTCGGAAAAGTCTTCCCATCGGAGTTATTACATGGGGATCAGGCAGCATCGGCAATGCTTCGATTTCAACGCTTCTGAAGGACTTGCGCAGGCGTCTTTCAACCAAGGAAGAGATGCATGAGGATTGGCTAATCCAGACCCAAATGTACACGATTCAGCAAGTGGCGGAAAGGCTACGAACGTTCATGTTCGAGGAGCACTATGTTCCAGAGTTCAGGGAGTGGAAGGAGAAGCCCAATCTTGGCTTTATTGTGGCCGGATACTCGTCTGGTGAAGCGATGGCTGAGGAGTATCAAATAGATATAGCGAATGGGACGTGTGGACCGCCACGGCTCATTCGACCAAAGAATGACTGTGGGATAACTTGGAGCGGGGAGCTTGAGGCGATAAGCCGGCTCTTCTTCGGCTTTGGAACGGGTCTTCCTGTGGTCTTGGAAAAGAATCTTGGTGTACCGAAGGATCAGATCGGTCCCTCGGTTGACGTGCTACGTAACGCCCTAACTGCGCCGCTGGTGGTACCAGCTATGCCGATTCAGGACGCTATTGACTTGGCTGAGTTCTTGGTTGACCTGACAATCAAATTCTCCCGATTTGCCCCAGGGGCACCGACCGTTGGCGGTCCGATAGAGGTGGCTGCCATCAGCAAGCACGAGGGCTTCAAGTGGATTCGTCGGAAGCACTACTTTAGCCGCGAATTTAACCCGGAGGGAATATAATGGAGAACTCTACTAGTGCTGATATTAGCCATGAAGCTCCGAACCTTGAGAAGGGCTTTCGGCTTCGCATGATTGTGTTCCCGTTTCAAACTTGGCAAATGGCCGCTACGCTTTCCGCTCCCGCCTATCCTTGCTCCCCACCGGAGGGAGAAGCGCTACAGC
This sequence comes from Pyrinomonadaceae bacterium, assembly GCA_035283325.1. Classification (GTDB taxonomy): domain Bacteria; phylum Acidobacteriota; class Blastocatellia; order Pyrinomonadales; family Pyrinomonadaceae; genus PSRF01. The sequence continues at coordinate 3,503 of DATEUF010000016.1, forward strand.
TTACTATCAGACCAAAACCTACTCCTGTCAGTGCGCCCATTTTTGGCACCCACATCCGAGAAGCAATAGAAGTTCTTCGACGCCGACGTGAGTAGGGAGGCAACGAAGCTTGGAAGACCAATGGGCGCTGCGAGTCAAGCTCCTAGTACAAATTGCCGTAAGCGTCGCTATGCTGGCAACATCCTTAATTGTGATTCTTTCTAATTCTTACCCCGATTCCTACGTTAAATGGGCTTTCGGTATGGTGGGACTCGTAGTTGGCTATTGGTTGAGATAGGCCGTACGGTATTTGATTTCCCCCAGGTAATCTGTCCATTCATAGCTCAGCGCTAACTCCCTCGTTTCCGGCAAAACAGCCCACTACCAACTTCTGGAACGACTCGACAAAGACACAGACTTCGGGTTACACTAAAATTGAGGGAGATCGGTCGCCGGAGGTTCAACTATGAGTAAGTCATCCGAGCCCATGCCTGATTTCAAGGTCCCACCAGTGATTGAGGTAGTGCTCGGAGCGCAATTTGATCCTCTCCCCAACTTTTTGACGGCCCATTACGGACTATTCTGGAGCCTGGTCAAGCAAGAATATCCTTTCCTCGAAGACAAGGCACCGCTTGGGGAGGTGTTCGAAGGAGCTCGAGGTGTTGGGCCTAAGGCCGAAATCGAACTTTTAGATATACCGCCCCTTAGACGGGTTTTCTTGATTCACACTCATAAGAATTATCTCATGCAGCTTCAGCCGACTCGATTCCACCACAATTGGCGCAAGCTAAAAGAGGGAGATGAATATCCCCGCTTCAGTTCAGCGAAACAGCGATTCCTCAAAAACTGGGAGGCCTTTCGGAGATTCGTTGCAGACAACAACCTGGGGGATATCCGCGCTAATCAATATGAAGCCACGTATGTCAACCACATTGTCGAGGCCGATGGAGCCTTCCCTGTAGCGATCGAGGATTACTCCCCGGCGTTTTCGTGGAAATCTGCTCATTCGACTGGCTTCCTCCCGGAGCCAAGGAGTTTGAACATGAATCTTCGCTTTCCATTGCCGCAGGAACGCGGAGCCCTCCACGTCACTTACAAGCATGGTAAAAGGGTCAGCGATAAGAAGGACGTGCTCATTCTAGACCTGACAGCTAGGGGT
>DATEUF010000017.1:0-29804 GCA_035283325.1 Pyrinomonadaceae bacterium
CATCGTGGCATTCACCACTACACTATCGGGCAACGACGAGGCATGGGCATCGCAAGCGACCAGCCTCTTTACGTGCTTTCAATCGACACCAAAAGGAATCGTGTAATCGTTGGGCCGCAGCAAGAGTTGTTGACCAAGGAGTTAACTGCTGCCGGCGTCAATTGGGTCCAGGGTGATATGCCTGAAGAGACAGTACGTGCGGCGGTTCGCATTCGCTATCGTCACAGTGAAGCACCGGCGAAGATTTCGCCTTTGGGAAAAGGTCGGGTGCGCATTGTCTTTGACGAGCCACAGCGAGCGATCACACCTGGTCAAGCAGCCGTCTTCTACGACGGTGAAGAGGTTGTGGGTGGAGGCTGGATTACCCGGCGTGATAAATAGGAACCTGGGAGCGCAGGCATCCTTGCCTGCCTTCTGTGCCTGTTTCGTTACTTCAGCAGGCAGGGATGCCTGCGCTCCCAGGTTCCTTGTTCTTAAACCTTTTGGCCACTTTTTCCGTACTCACAAAAGGAAAACCGGGACTTTTTAGAGTTGAGGAATTTTGAGGAATAACTGATGGCAATGTCACGCACTCGAAAGATAATTCTTATAGTTTCTGGAATTGTAGTGGCGCTGTTGCTGGTGGCGCTTATTGGGTTGGCCCTGTTGGTTGCTGCGTTTCGCGGCGGCGCGCCAGATATTCGAGACAACAGCGTGTTGGCAATGCGAGTGGCCGGGTCGCTACCCGACTACGTTCCCGACGATCCGTTGAGAAAACTTCTGGGCGGTTCTAGCAACTCTCTCTCCGATTTTGTTTTGCAACTAAGAAAAGCGAAGGTCGACAAGCGCCTTAAAGCCGTACTACTGGAAATTGATATGTCCGGGGTGGGTTGGGCCAAGGCGGAGGAGATTCGCGATGCCATCAGCGATTTTCGTTCTTCCGGAAAACCAGTTTATGCATATCTGGAATACGGAATGAACAAAGAGTATTACATCGCTACCGCCTGCGACCGCATCTATTTGGCTCCTCCTGGCGAACTATTCATCAACGGTCTTGCTGCCGATGTCATGTTCTTTCGCGGCTCGTTAGACAAACTGGGTGTTTATCCCGATATCTATCAGATAGGAAAATATAAGACCGCTGGTGACATGTTCACGCGCAAGGAGATGTCTGACGCGCACAAAGAATATGTCAATGCCCTCCTTGACGATCTATTTCAGCGTTATACGGAGACGGTGGCCAAAGCGCGAGGTAAATCGGCGACAGATATGCTCGCGATAATCGACAACGCTCCTTACAGCGCGAAAAATGCCAAAGCAGCAGGACTTATTGACGAAGTCGGCTATCGCGACGAGTTGGAGAAGGAGATCAAAACAAGTCTTGGCTACAAGGATACCGACAATCTCCGGCTGATCTCCGGTTCTAGCTACCGGGAAGTAGATCCACAGTCGTTGGGCTTGAATAAAGGTGAGAAGATTGCGGTGATCTTCGCCAGCGGGGATATCGGTTCCGGGAAGTCGGAGAATAGTCCCAGCGGTGAGCAGTCGATTGGGTCCGATACCCTGGTAAAGGCGCTTAACGATGCTCGCGATAATAAGACTATCAAGGCAATTGTGCTCAGAGTAGATAGCCCGGGCGGCTCAGGCCTGGCATCCGACATCATCTGGCATGCTGTGGCCGCAGCTAAAGAAAAGAAACCGGTGGTGGTATCGATGAGCGATGTGGCAGCCTCCGGGGGCTATTACATCTCCGCGAGCGCCAGCAAGATCATTGCGCAACCATCAACGATTACCGGTTCCATAGGCGTGGTGGCCGGAAAGCCGGTCATCAAGGGGTTCTATGATTGGATCGGCGTGACAAATGAATATGTGTTGCGTGGCAAGAACGCGGGGATGTTTCGCGAGACAGAAAAATTCTCCGATGACGAGCGTAAGAAGTTTATTGAATGGATCAACACGACCTATTACGACGACTTTGTACCGAAAGTGGCCCAGGGAAGAAGTAAGAATGTCGAGTATATCGATTCTGTCGGGCAGGGCCGTGTCTGGACCGGGGCCCAGGGAAAAGAGCGGGGTCTCGTTGACGAGTTTGGCGGCCTCGAGCGCGCCATTGAAGTAGCAAAACAGTTGGCTAAGATACCGGCCGACAAAGGCGTGCAGCGGGTGGTCCTTCCTTATCCACGCACGTTATTTCAGCAGTGGTTCAGCGGTGGCAGCGATGACGACGAAACTACTGAAACCAGGGAGCGGGCTGCCATTCTCGCAAACATGCCTGAAGACGCGCGACGGGCTTTTCGCTATATGGCTCTGTTTGACCGTATGAAAGACGGCGACCCGATGCTAATAATGCCGTTCGATCTGCGTATACGCTAGCTGTTGCCACGTGAGTTGAGCGTTGGGACCAGACTCCGTTGACACGTGAGTAATGTCAAATGATTGTTTCCCCACTAACGCCCGATCCTCTTCAGACCTCCCATATACGCCTGCAATGCCTCAGGAATAATGACCGAGCCATCTGCCTGCTGATAATTCTCAAGTATAGCGATCCAAGTTCGGCCGATTGCAAGACCGGAGCCATTAAGCGTGTGTACGTACTCGGGTTTCGCGCCACCCGCGCGACGAAAGCGAATCTGCGCGCGCCGCGCTTGAAACGCCTCGTAGTTCGAGCACGACGAGATCTCTCGAAACGTGTTCTGCGACGGCAACCAAACTTCGATGTCATAAGTCTTGGCTGAACCAAAACCCAGATCTCCTGTGGAGAGCGCAACCACTCGGTAGTGCAAGCCCAGGCGCTGCAAGATCGTCTCTGCGTCGCGCGTCAGAGATTCCAGTTCTTCATAAGAGTTTTCTGGTAACGCATACTTAACCAGTTCGACCTTCTCAAACTGGTGCTGCCGGATGACACCGCGCGTGTCACGTCCATAGCTGCCAGCCTCAGAACGAAAACAAGGAGTATATGCGGCCCACTTCATGGGCAGCTGCGCAGCCTCTAATATCTCTTCACGATAATAGTTGGTTACCGGAACTTCGGCGGTGGGCACAAGGTAGAGTTCACGTTCGTCCTCAAGCTTGAAAAGGTCCTGTGCAAATTTTGGTAATTGAGCCGTACCAAACAGGGCAGCGGCATTCACGATGAACGGTGGTAGAGTCTCCTGATAGCCATGCTCTCTAGTTTGAATGTCGAGCATGAAATCTATTAGCGCGCGCTCCAAACGGGCGCCGGCGCCATTGAGAATGGCAAATCGCGACGCTGCGATCTTTGCTGCCCTTTCGAGGTCCAGAATTCCAAGCGCCAGCCCCAGATCGACGTGGTCCTTGGGTTCGAAGTTAAACTCCGGTTTCGCGCCCCAACGCCTGACTTCCACATTATCAGCTTCGGTTTTGCCAACGGGGACGCTTTCGTGCGGAATATTAGGTAGAGTCGTCAGCAGCTCGCGCATCCTCTTTTCCGCCTCATCGCGCAAGTTGTCGAGGCTTGCAATCTGTTCCTTCAGTTCGTTTACCTCTCGGCGGCGAGCGTCTGCTTCGTCGTGCTTGCCTTCTTTCAACAGCCGCCCAATTTCACGGCTGGCAGTGTTACGCCGGGAATTGAGTTGATCTGACTCCGCAATAAGGCGCCGGCGTTCCGCATCAGCCTCTGCAAAATCATCAAGCACTGCGACAGGCACTCCACGGTTAGCCAGGACTATCCGCACTGCCTGGAGATTTTCCCGCACGTAATTAAGATCGAGCATTTGTCGTACCCTGCACCGATGTGGTATGAGAAACTAATGTCTGTTGCCAGTAGTCCGTAGTCAGTTCATTGTATACCACCACTAGTGATGACTGACCACCGACCACGGACAACTGACTACGGACTGCTTAACCACCTTATGTCAAAAAAAGTAACCATAGCGGTCTTTCCTGCTGCGGGCCTCGGCACGCGTTTTTTACCGGCCACCAAATCCTCGGCGAAGGAGATGCTGCCTCTCGTTGATAAGCCACTAATTCAATATGTGGTCGAAGAGGCCGTCAACTCAGGGATTGAATCAATTGTGATAGTCACTGGACGCGGCAAGACTGAGATTGAGGATCATTTCGACGTCTCCTTTGAGCTCGAGCAGTTGTTGGAGCAGCGCGGTAAACTGGAACTGGTGAAGGAAATGCGAGCCATTTCGGAGATGGCACGCATCAGCTACACGCGCCAACGGGAAGCACTTGGGCTCGGTCATGCCGTGCTGCAGGCCCGCGACTGGGTGGGCGACCGGCCTTTTGCGGTGATGCTCAGTGACGACATTATGGATTCTGAAACCCCGGCGCTTCGGCAACTGCTGGATGTCTATGAGAAGTATGACGCTCCCGTCATTGGCACAATGCGCGTGGAAGGTGAAGCAATCTCGCGTTTTGGAGCGCTGGGTGTAGAGAAGATCGATGATCGAGTTTACAAAGTGAATGACATGGTTGAGAAGCCGCCTTTTGCAGAAGCGCCTTCCGACCTGGCGATCATTGGGCGCTACGTTTTGACGCCAGACATTTTCGATGAAATAGCCACCACGAAGCCTGGGGCGGTAGGTGAGATTCAGATTACCGATGCCATGCGCTCGCTTCTCCGCAAGCGCCCATTCTATGCCGTGCGCCTCGAGGGCACGCGGCACGATGCAGGTGACAAGCTTGGTTTCTTGATTGCGACCGTAGAATTTGCATTAAAGCGTCCAGACCTGGCGCCTGAGTTCAAAGAATATTTGCGTTCACTGGATCTGTGTCCATAGGGGCTAATTTAGTGGCGAGTTCACCACAACAGTTCAAGGACCGCGTGGCCATTGTGACCGGTGCAACCCGGGGTATCGGCCGCGCCATTACGCTGGAACTCGCTCGCCGGGGCGCGAATGTCGCATTTAATTACGTAAAGAGCAGAGAGACCGCAGACGCGCTGATGAAGGAAGTCGGGTCGCTGGGCGTGCGCGCAGTTGCTAGCCAGTGTGATGTGGCGAATACCGAAGCTGCCGGCGAAATGGTCAAGCAAGTGCGAGAGTCTTTCGGCAGGATCGACTATTTGATAAACAACGCCGGCATTACTCGTGACAATCTGATACTGCGTATGAAGGAAGAGGACTGGGACGCGGTCATAGACACGAATTTGAAAGGAGCCTGGAATTTTGCGAAGGCGGCTTTGCGGGTGATGTTGCGACAGGACGATGGTGGCTCAATTCTGAACATATCGTCAATTAGTGGATCGGTAGGAATGCCGGGCCAATCAAACTACTCGGCTTCCAAGGCGGGTATGTTTGGCCTAACGAAAGCTTTGGCTAAGGAGGTGGCCAGCCGCAAGGTCACAGTGAATGCCCTGGCTCTGGGCATGGTTTCGACTGAGATGGCTGATGCGCTTGATGAGAGCTACCGTGCAAAGATCCTTGAACAGATACCGCTTGGTCGTTTTGCCGAGGCGGATGAGATTGCCCAGATCGCCTGTTTTCTTATCTCCGATGAGGCTCGCTACATTACCGGACAGGTGATTCAGGTTGATGGTGGTCTGGCGATGTGATCATATCCCGACTAACTACTTTAGGGCTTTAACACTCTCGGGCTTTGCGAACAATGAATCAGGTAGCGGCCGGTTATATTCAAGTGATTCGTAGTTGATGCGGCTAGTCTGCGTACCGTTGGTGAAGTGATCGATGACCCATGCGGCAGTTATGCCATCGATGGTAATTGGTTTTGCCAGCCGTTCTTCCTCAGTTGTCTCCTCCGCTTCGTCTGAATCGGCCTTCTGGCGACTGCGCTTATAGACGATCTTTGCCGGCAAACTGTCCTTCGCGCCAAACTCGTATTCGATCCAGAAACCGTCCGGATATGTAAGACGCACGGTCTCGTTGCGTTTCGCTAGACCTGCTTCACGTCGTCCCACGTAGTTTAGCTGGGCCGACTCCTTGCGCCACCAGCCACGCAGAAGATTTTCCACGCTCGTTCGCATGCTGCGCTTGAAGTCTTCGATCTGCGCCGGCTTCATGTCATTGAGGGTCTTTGTGGCGCCATCGAAAAGCCAACCCGAGTCGCCGACATTGGTCTGGATCACGCGCACACCGCCGCCGGTAAACTCGGTTCGTTCCTTATCGGGATAGGAAATGTAATCAACAAACCGCGCCGGTATCTGCGACGCACCATCCTGGAAAGTTGTATAAAAGCCGCGGCCGATCTGAGTGCGGACTTGCAAATAGGCGTTGCCGCCCAGAGCGGCAATCGCCCGGCGGACTATTTCCTCGGCCTTTTCATTTGTAGCAGGGATTTGCGACTGGTTCTGCGCCTTGACCTCAAGCAGCACACAGCCAAGCACCAGGAAAGAAACAAGAATTCGAGCCAGCATCAGCGAGTCGTGCAGCAGCTCAACTGAGTGATAAGTGATAAATATTGAGTGAAAGGGTGACCGCTTAGTTCAAAGCGACGTTGATTCCGGCATCAGGCTTAACGACAGTCTCGCCGTTTTCCACGTCGACCAGAAAACTTCCGGAGGTCTTCCACATTGCGGTAATCGGAAGTTTCACCTTCTCGTCAATGTGGCGCTTGAGAAAGCGCGCGCCATAGGCAGTACTGAAGCCCTTTTCCGTTAGCAGATTTACCGCTGCCTCGGTGACCTCAATACTCTTGCCTTGCCGCTCCATCTGCCGGCGCAACTTGTCGAGATACAGCCGGGCTATCTGACGCACTTCGTCCATCGTCAAGGGAGCAAAGATCACGATCTCGTCAATGCGGTTGCGGAATTCCGGAGAGAAGCGCTGTTCAGCTGCTTTCATGACTTCGTTTTTCACCGCCCGAAAATCGGCGGCAGTCTTCGTGCCGAAGCCGAGGGGCTTCTCAAACTTCTTGAAGTTTTCGGAGCCGAGGTTCGAGGTCATGATCACAATCGCATCTGAAAGATAGACCTTCTTCCCGCGCCCGTCGGTAAGCCAACCCTCATCAAAAGCCTGAAGGAAGAGATTCATGAGATAAGGAGATGCCTTCTCAACTTCATCTAGCAGGAGGACGGTGTACGGGTTTTCGCGCAGCTGCTCAGTAAGAATGCCTCCCCGCTCTGAACCAACTATGCCGCGGGGCATTCCGATAAGTTTCTCAACGCTTACCGTGCCGTCGCTATACTCCGACATGTCAATGCGAACCATCTTCTCATCGTCGCCGAACATAAAGTCGGCCACAGCCTTTGCCAGCTCAGTCTTGCCGACGCCTGTTGGTCCAAGGAAAAGCAGCACACCATCGGGTTTGTAGTGTGACTCCTTAAGCGGGCCTTTGTTGAGACGCAGTCGCTGAGCTACCGCCTTGATCGCCTCTTTCTGTCCGATTACCCGCTGTGAAAGCATGGCCTCAGTCATCAAGAACCGATCAGTCGTGTCGCGGAAGATCATGTCGCGAGGAATTCGCGATTCCTGGGAGATTACCTCAATCACGTGTTCAGGCTTGACGACCATAGTATGTGGCTCATTGATCTCCACTTTCACGGCAGCAGTGTCGAGCCAGCCGATAGCCTTATCGGGCAGATGAAGGTTGCGTATGTATTTCGGGGCCATCTCGAGCGCGGTATTGATGGCGTCATCCGAAATCTTGACTGAATAGTTTTTCTCCATCCGCGTTCGCAGCCCAAGCAGAATTTCACGTGTCTCACTGATTGAAGGTTCCACAACTTTCACCAGACGAAAGCGGCGGGCCAGCGCTTCATCCTCGGCTATATACTCTTTGTATTCGGAGAGTGTGGTAGCGCCGATGATTCGCATGTCGCCGCGCGCCAGGGCCGACTTAAACATGTTGGCCGCATCGGAGGATGTGCCCAGGGCCGCGCCTGCGCCCATGATCGTGTGTGCCTCATCGATGAACAGGATCATGTTGTCACGATCTTTGACTTCGTCGATGATGCCCTTGATTCGCTCTTCAAACATGCCGCGCAGCATCGTACCCGCTACAATGCCGCCCATCTGTAGTTGCACGATATGCGAGCCGCGCAAACGGGCCGGAACCTTGTTTGGTTCCAACTCGATCAGACGGGCCAATCCTTCAACGACTGCCGTCTTGCCCACACCAGGTTCGCCGACCAGCATAGGAGAGTTGGCTCTCTCCCGGTGACAGAGAATCTCGATGATCTGCTGAATTTCCTGCTCGCGACCTATGGTTGGCGGAATCTTGTCGGCGCGCGCAAGGCGATTGAGGGAGATTCCAAAATGTTTTAGATAAGGAGGAAGTTCAAACTTCTTTCGATACTGCTCTTCCTCGTGCTCACGCTTCTGGACCTGCGCGCGCACATTCTCAGCTACCACATCAGCGTTGGCGCCCAAACCGCGTAAGACCTCAACAAAAAGACTGTCGTAATTTGTCAGGGCCTCGAATATATCGGTCGACTCAATGGTCTTGCGTCCCTGCGCCCGCGCGCGTTCCATTGCGCGCTTGAAAAGGTCGGTTGTGTCGGGCGCAATCCGAAATCCTTTACCTACATGTTGTTGGCGGCTGATCTCGAGGCGTTTGTCAATGGCGATCTTTACCATAACGGGATCGAGTGAGAGTTCTCTCATCGTAGAGTTGAACATATCCGGTTCTTCATGAATGAGCGCCTCGAGAATGTGCTCAACGGATACGTAGTTCTGGTCCCGACGACGAGACTCACCTAAGGCATACTCAAGTATGCGTTGGCCGGTTTCGCCAAACTTGTCTTTGTATGCCCCAAGATCCACCATTTTGGTTACCTGTTCAGTCTATCCGAACGAAATCCCCCTTTGGATGGTTTCATGACAGCCACGTCTACGCTTCCGCGGGGGTTTTAAAAACCGGCTTTTCCCAGCCGGTTAGATGTCGTGAGCATATTCGGCGTTGCGTTTCAATGCAACAAGAAACTCCTCCAGCATTTTTCTTGCAAATTCCCTGCCAGCTAGCAAGGTAGACTTCAGCCGTGGCAGGGTAGTGATGTGATCGCCGCTAAATGTCACAATCAATAGTCGTAATCGTCACCAGAAGGCATTGGCGGTGGGGCTTTCTTTGGTTCGGGTGCATCCGTTACGGCTGCATCAGTTGTAAGCAATAATCCGGCAATGGATGAGGCATTTTGGAGGGCAGTGCGCACAACCTTCGTCGGATCTATGATTCCGGCTGCTGCCAAATCCTCAAAATTGCCGGAAGCGGCGTTAAACCCTTTGTTGCCTTTCAGTTCCTCAACCTTGGCGATCACAATGCCGCCATCAAGTCCGGCGTTTTCCGCTATTCTGCGGAGAGGTTCTTCGAGCGCCCGCCGGAGAATTTTGATACCCGTTTGCACATCCGCCCCGTCAACGGCGAGTTGTTCTAGCACTTTGGCGGCTCGCAATAATGCCACACCGCCGCCCACAATGATCCCTTCCTGGGCAGCCGCCTTGGTTGCGTTCAGGGCATCCTCAACACGGGTCTTTATCTCTTTCATTGCCGTTTCTGTTGGTGCGCCGACCTTAATAACCGCCACGCCTCCCGCCAATTTCGCCAGTCGTTCCTGCAGTTTCTCCCGATCGTAATCAGAAGTGGTTTCTTCGATCTGCCTTTTAATGGTGGCCACTCTGCCCTGAATGGCCTTACGGTCGCCGCTGCCTTCGACAATCGTGGTGGTCTCCTTGTCGATCACGACGCGCTTGGCCGAACCCAGATCTGCTAGCTGGACTTTCTCCAGCTTTACACCCAAATCTTCGGTAATGACGCGGCCGCCGGTGAGTATTGCCAAATCCTCGAGAATCGCTTTGCGGCGATCGCCGAAAGCCGGTGCTTTGACTGCGCAGACCTTGATGGTGCCGCGCAACTTGTTCACCACCAGTGTTGCCAACGCATCGCCTTCAATGTCTTCAGCAATGACCAAAAGCGAGCGGCCACTGCCGGCACTCTGTTCTAACAGCGGTAGCAAATCCCGCATGGCTGAAATCTTCTTCTCATGCAGCAAAATCAATGGTTCGTCGAGTATGGCCTCCATCCGGTCCGCATTAGTGACGAAGTAAGGAGATAGGTAGCCGCGATCAAACTGCATACCCTCAACTATCTCCAATTCAGTTGCCAGGGTCTTCGATTCTTCAACGGTGACCACGCCATCTTTGCCCACCTGGTCCATTGCCTCTGCGATCAGGTTTCCGATCTCCTTATCGTTATTAGCCGAGACCGTGGCCACGTTCTTTAAGTCATCTTTGCTTTTGACCTTTTTGGAGCCTCGCTCGAGCTCGGCTACCACTGCCTCGGTTGCCTTTTGAATGCCGCGCTGCAAAGACATTGGGTTGGCGCCGGCAGTGACGTTCTTCACCCCTTCGCGGAAGATGGCCTGGGCCAGGACCGTCGCGGTCGTGGTGCCGTCACCAGCGGTGTCGTTTGTCTTGACCGCAACCTCGCGCACCATCTGCGCACCCATATTCTGGTATTTGTCTTTCAGCTCGATCTCTTTCGCTACGGTAACACCATCCTTGGTTATGACAGGTGAACCAAACTTCTTGCCAAGTACCACGTTGCGCCCTTTGGGGCCCAGCGTCACACGGACGGCATTCGCGAGCGTGTTAACGCCCTCGAGCATCGCGCTCCTCGCATCTTCGTGAAACTTGATCTCTTTGGCAGCCACTCTATTCGTCTCCTTTTGAGATTCTTGGAATCGAACCGCTGAAAAGCTAATTGACAGTCTTCGCCAAGCTCTCCGACGGTCGTCCAACTTTCACCCGCGCCGGGCGCAGCAGACGGTCACCCAACTTGTAACCCCGAGTATATTCGGCCAGGACTTTGTCTTCCCTGTCAGGAGTTTCGACAGTGCCGGTCTCGACGGCATCATGCAATTCGGGATTGAAAGTTTCGCCAACGGATTGAAATGGTTCAACACCAACGTTGCGCAAAACGTTCTCAAAATTCGTCACAATGCCGCGCAGTCCTTCCAGGATGTCAGAGCGAGAAACTGTTCCTTCGGCAGCCTCAGCCGCTTGCTGCAGATTGTCAAGGACGGGCAAAAGCGAAGCGATGAGCTCGGCCTTACTCCGTTCCGAGCGCTCCTCAGCGCTCCGATTCAAGCGCTGCCGGGTTTCATCCAACTCGCGCCGGAGTTGCTCGCGCAACTCCTCGAAGCGCGCTTGCACGTCCAGTACAGCCTTTTCAGCGGCTCTGGTGCGAGTCTCGAGTTCTTCCACGTAAGATGGTTTGAGACTGGGACCGGCAGAATTGGCCGAAGCAGATTTACCGTTTCCATCAAGGTGAATGCGCCGGCGGTCGGTGACCCGAATCGGCTCGGCCTCCTTTTCGTTATCAGGTGGATCTTTCTTTCTTTTCTCGTCTTTATCCATTGTCTAAACACCAATAGGACCTATAGGACTTAGGGGACAAATTCTCAGGCAACCGCTGCGAGTTCCGTTTGGAACTTCATCTTGTCACCGTCAACCGATACTCTAACTGTTTGACCGGGCAAAATGTCACCCTGCAGGAGTTTGACTGCCATTGGATTTTGAATGAGAGTCTGAATTGCGCGTTTCAGGGGACGCGCGCCATATGTCGGGTCGTAACCCTCGCGCGCCAGCAGTTCTCTCGCCGAATCGTCCAACACGAGGCTGATGTTTCGCTCCAGTAACATTTGCCGCAACCGCTCCAATTGAACGTCGATGATCTGGCTAATTTGACTGCGCGACAACTGATGAAACACAACGATGTCGTCAATGCGATTAAGGAACTCCGGTTTGAAGTGCAGGCGCAACTCCTGAATTACTGCTTCGCGCACCTGTTTCTCGTCGCCTTCGAGCGCCTGAATCTCACGCGAACCCAGGTTCGAGGTCATGATCAAGACCGTATTTTTGAAATCTACCGTGCGGCCCTTGGAGTCGGTTAGCCGGCCATCGTCTAGTATCTGCAATAGAACGTTGAAAACGTCCGCGTGGGCTTTTTCAATTTCGTCAAACAGTACCACCGAATACGGGCGCCGGCGTACAGCCTCGGTCAACTGTCCCCCTTCCTCATAACCAATGTAGCCGGGGGGCGCACCGATCATCCGCGCGACCGCATGCTTCTCCATATACTCTGACATGTCGAGGCGCACCATCGCGCGCTCGTCGTCAAAGAGAAACTCTGCGAGGGCGCGTGCGGTCTCAGTCTTCCCGACTCCCGTAGGCCCAAGGAAGATGAACGAGCCAATAGGCCGATTTGGATCCTGCAGCCCCGCACGCGCACGACGAACAGCGTCAGAAACGGCCTTGAGTGCTTCATCCTGACCAATTACTCTTTGCCCCAGCCGTTCCTCCATTGTGACGAGCTTTTGCATCTCGCCTTCCAGCATCTTCGATACCGGAATGCCTGTCCACTTCGCCACGACTTCTGCGACATCTTCCTCATCCACCTCTTCCTTCAGCATTACACCATCTTTTTGGAAGTTAGCCAGTTTTTCATGTTCGGCAGCCAGTCGCCGTTCGAGTTCAGGGATCGTGCCATACTGAATCTCAGAGGCGCGGGCGAGGTCGCCGGCGTTGCGCGCTTGCTCGAGCTGCAGTTTCAGATTTTCCAACTCGGCTTTGGCGGTGCGCATCTTCTCAATTGCTTCTTTCTCCGATTGCCATTTGGCTTTCATGCCGGCAGAAGTCTCGCGAAGATCAGCAATACGCTGCTCGATCTCTCGCAGGCGCGCTTTGGACTTTTCATCGTCTTCCCGCTGCAAAGCCTGCCGCTCAATTTCGAGCTGCACGATTTCACGCTCGAGTTGATCGATGTCCTGTGGCAGTGAATCGATCTCAATGCGGAGGCGTGAAGCGGCTTCATCTATCAGATCGATTGCCTTATCGGGAAGGAAGCGATCAGTGATGTAGCGGTTAGAGAGAGTTGCAGCCGCCACAATGGCTGAGTCCTTAATGCGGACGCCATGGTGTACCTCGTAACGTTCTTTCAGGCCTCGTAAGATCGCAATGGTGTCCTCGACGCTGGGTTCTCCCACGTAAATCTGTTGAAAGCGCCGCTCGAGTGCGGCATCTTTCTCAATGTGCTTCTTGTATTCATTCAGCGTGGTGGCTCCCACACAGCGCAGATCGCCTCGGGCAAGCGCAGGCTTTAGCATATTTGAGGCATCAATGGCGCCTTCCGCCGCGCCCGCGCCCACAAGTGTGTGCAGTTCGTCAATAAACAGGATGATTTGACCCTGCGCGTTTTCGATCTCTTTCAAGACTGACTTCAGCCGGTCTTCAAACTCGCCACGATACTTTGCACCTGCCAGCATTGCTCCCAGGTCTAGTCCAACAAGGCGTTTATTCCTGAGGGTCTCAGGTACATCTCCGGAAACGATTCTCTGTGCCAGCCCTTCAACAATTGCGGTTTTGCCAACCCCAGGTTCGCCAATTAGTACGGGATTGTTTTTCGTGCGGCGCGAAAGCACCTGGATAGTACGCCGGATCTCATCGTCGCGACCAATAACCGGATCCAGCTTTCCCTTGCGGGCAAGATCGGTCAGGTCTCTGGCGTATTTCGAAAGGGCCTGGTAATTCGCTTCAGCGTTTTGATCGGTGATACGTGATCCACCGCGCATCTGCTCGATCACCTTCAATAAATCGTCGCGCTGAACCCCGTGCTGTCGCAGCAGTTTTCCTGCCTCTCCATCCTTCTCGTCCGCAATAGCCAGTAACAGATGCTCGGTTGATATGAACTCATCACCCATGCCTTCGGCTAATTTTTGCGCGGCAGTAAAACATTGGTTGATACGGGGACTGAAATATTGCTGTCCGCCCTGAACTCGCGGGAAGCGCGCGATGGCTGCCTGAACGTCGTTTAGTACAACAGCTACATTCGCAGCCAACTTACCGAGAAGCGGACGCACGATTCCCTCAGGCTGCTCAAGCATTACCGCGAGGAGATGTTCCGGCTCGACTTGTTGATTCTGGTTCCTCTCGGCCAGCTCGATAGCCGATTGGATCGCTTCCTGGGCGCGCAGTGTAAACTTTTCTAATCTCATTACTCGGACTGCTCTTATATCATCGTGGCCTGCAATCGGGGCTGGCTCGTCAAAGATTCAAATCGAGCAGCCCCCAATGCAGTCCGGAAATTAGCGGGATGCTCCCTTCGACTTATCGGCCTCGGCGGCCTTCGTGTCGATCGTCTTGCGTACGGGTGAAGCGCTTTCGCCGCTTATCTCGATACGACGTGCCTTTGTCTCTTCGCGCTTCGGAAGGGTTACACGCAGCACGCCATTCTTGTATTCGGCCGTTGCCCCCTCAGCGGACACGGTGTGCGGCAAGGTAAACGAGCGCGTGAAGGAACCATAGGAGCGCTCGACCCGATGATAATTGTCTGTTTCATCCTTTTTCTCAAAGCGGCGCTCGCCGCGGAGAGTGATGACGTTGTTCTCGGCTGACAGCTCGAAGTCTTCCCGATTCATCCCCGGCAGTTCGGCCTCGAGCACGATCTGGTCCTTGTTTTCGTAGATATCAACACTAGGATTCCAGGCGCCCCGGCCGATGCCCTCCTCGCCAAATCCTCGCGTCAGGTTGGTCGAGAAAAGCCGATTCACCTCTTCTTGTAAGGTGCGCAGGTCGCGGAAAGGGTCATAACGAACGATACTCATTTGTACTTCTCCTCCTTAATGTATTCAGCTAGACACGCCCAGCAGAGAAGCCTAAGCTTCCCAGCCTGCGTCTCCCCTCTGAGCGTGCCATCATAATAAAGATTGAGTGAGAGAGTGTCAAGTCCCATCAAAAGCGCGGAAAACAGGCCTTTTCGAGCATAACTTTCAAAGTGGCCAAGCCCGAACCAGAGGCACAGCACAATGGTTCTTGCAGCTTCCTGGAGGGGCAACCAACGGAGAATTAATTCAAGCCAAAAAATCGCTTTATCGCGGAGAGAATCCCTGCAGACGCTTCAGCACCGCGGATTGAGGTCTCGGCAGGGGCGAGGAGGCCCTGGCGGCGTTCGCTGATGATGTGGCTCAACGACTCGACCAAATCAGGGTTCGTATCAAAAAGTTTTTTCATGGCCTCGTGCTTTATCTCAAGCACTTCGGTCTCTTCCAGGGCCACGACGTGTGCAGTCCGCGGTTCCCCGGTAAAGAGCGCCATCTCGCCAAAGAATTCTCCTTCGCTCAAAGTTGCTATGGTGCGCGGGCGCCCGTTTTCGCTGACTTGCACGCAGACCCTTCCATTGTGAACGACGAACATTGAAGAACCGGGGTCTCCGGCGCGTATCACGACTTCTCCGGGCGCGAACACATGACTCACGGCCGCCTGAGCCAGCATCGCTGTCTCTTCCGCAGTAAGGGGAGCAAAGATATCGACCGCGGAGAGCCTCTCAATAATTGCCCCGCCGGTGCCATCCAGGGCCGTGGGCTTGCCCTTTCTTTCGACGAGCAGCGTGCGAGTCGGATAAGCGAAGTTCAGTCCCGCTCGGCGGAACGCATACCAGATTCGCTGCCTTACCAGAGCATCCGTGTCGTTATACTTCGCATAGTCTTCCAGCCAGTATTTGACCTCGTAGTCGATACCGTTGTCACCGAGGTTTCGGATCCGGACGATGGGTGGAATCTTCATTGACACGTTATCAGCTTCTCGCACCGCCTCGCGAACAACGTGGATAGCCTTTGCAGGTGAATCCGTATAGAGCGTGTTGAAGAAGACCACACGGGCATTTAAGTTGCCGCGGGGACAGACCTCAATCGCCTCCTTAGCCGCCGTGCTGTTGTTGACGAGAACAACATGGTTTTGAAAGGTCCTGATCTTAATCGCCCGCCAGGTTATCTCTTCGACAACTCCCGTGTGTCTCTGCGCGCCTACGGTAATCACATCACCCACCTGGAACGGCCGGTCCGCCTGCAGGGAAATGCCGGCAAAGAAATTTCCCAGAGTGTCCTGCAAAGCGAGGCCGAGGATTACGCCGAAGATCGCCGAGGTAGTGAACAGCGCGCCGAGGTTTATGTTGGGATAAAAATGACTGAAGACTAGAAAGAAAAGAAGAGTGAAAGCGATGATAGAGAAAATGTTACGAACTAGCGTAGGGGCTTCAAACCCTCGTCGCAGCCGGAAGATTAGTCCAAATATTAGTGCATTGAGTGCCCGGACAAGCAGGTAAGCAAGTACTGCAAAAAGAACGAGGTAAAACACTCTGATCGTATCTTGCGAGGCGGCGCCCCCCATGCGGCTACCCAGCAGATTTCTTACTTCGCCTTCAAAGATATAGAGCAGATAAAGCAAGAGTAGAGCCACCGTTGTGGCAACGACGAAGAGTACCGATTTGTTACTTGCGCGTGATCGATTCACTCGGTTTAGCCGTCCGCGAATTGTAGGGTATGTAAGGCTAACTAACGCCTAGTTTTACCACCGAATCAGGCTAATGGCGAGCAGAAATCCGCTGTCTGAATGGGCGATCACTTGCCGAAAGAGCCGGGGAAAAGCGTGACCACGATAAGCAACAACGAGAGTGAGGTAACGAGAGTTGCCGTAAGCCAGGAAGCTATGTTGTAGAACGGTCCGTTGACGTGTGCGCCCATCAACTCCCGATTGTTGACGAGCCTCAATACGGCGAAAAGGACAACAGGTAGTAGAAGACCATTTATTACCTGAGTTACTAACAAGACCTTGATAAGCGGCAACTCCGGGATGACGGCAATGCCCGCCCCTACTGCAACAAGGAAGGTAAAGATGCCCAAAAAGATCGGCGCTTCACGGAAACTTCGCGAAACGCCTTTTTCGAAGCCCAGGGCCTCAGTAATGGAGTACGCCGTGGCCAGCGGCAACACGCCTGCGGCGAGCATTGAAGCGCCAAACAGGCCGATCGCAAAGAGTTGCTCAGCGTAAACTCCAGCGAGGGGAGCGAGAGCACGCGCCGCATCGGCCGCGGTGTCGATCTTTATCCCGCCATATTTATGAAGCGTGGCAGCAGTTGAAATAACAATAAAGAAGACTATTAGGATTGCGAATATCGTTCCGATCCAAACGTCGGTGCGGGTTTTGGGATAGTCCTCCGGGGTGACTCCCTTCTCCACCACCGAAGATTGAACATAGACTTGCATGTAGGGTGAGATGGTTGTCCCTACGACGGCAACAAAAGTGAAAAGGTAAGCGCGATCGATTTGGAAGCTGGGCTTGACCAGACTAGTGAAAACAGTTCCCCAATCAGGATGCGCGAGAAATGCCGAGACAATGTAGCCAAGAAAAACGAGTGACATTAATAGAAAAACTCTCTCCACCCTTTGATAGGAACCCTTGACCACCAGCCACCAGATGCTAATCGCTGCCAGTGGTACAGAAATGAATCGAGAGACTCCTAGCAATTCCGTAGCAGCTGCTATGCCGACAAACTCTGAAACTGTGACGCCGCCATTGGCGATCAGAAGTGCCAACATCACGAGCGCAGTCCAGCGCACGCCGAAGCGCTCGCGAATCAAGTCAGCAAGTCCCTTCCCGGTAACGGCGCCCATGCGGGCGCACATCTCCTGAACCAGACCAAGACTAATTGTGATAGGGATTAGGACCCAGAGAAGCCGATAACCTAGTTCGGCGCCAACGGAGGCAAAGGTAGCAATGCCGCCGGCATCATTTCCAGCGTTGGCCGTAATCATGCCCGGCCCAAGAATCGCCAGAAACGCGAGAACTCTCCAGCGCTGAAATACAGTCTTCCGCACACCGCGAGCCCCGCGGCGCAAAAGGCGTCTCCCGGCGGTTCTTACCGCCGCGCGTGATTTGGCCACTTGCAGGTTCCTCACTCATCTGCCCAATCATGTAACTCAACCAAACAAACGTGGCAGCCGCT
Organism: Pyrinomonadaceae bacterium; assembly: GCA_035283325.1. Classification (GTDB taxonomy): domain Bacteria; phylum Acidobacteriota; class Blastocatellia; order Pyrinomonadales; family Pyrinomonadaceae; genus PSRF01. Next base: position 17,677 of record DATEUF010000017.1, read on the forward strand.
GGCGCCAGTCTTTGGGAAGTAAAATCTCCATGGCGTCATCCACAGTGATGATTCCCAAAATATCACCGGTGTCATCCACGACCGGAAGCGCCAACAGATTGTATTCGGCGATGCGTTGCGCAACTTCACGCGCCGGTTCGTCTGCATCTGCCGTCTGCAACTCCGTGCGCATAACTTCTGCCAGCGGAGCACCAGGGTCGGCCAGAATCAGACTTCGCAAGGCAATTACACCAACCAGTTTCCATGAACCTTCACCTTCTACTACATAAAGGTAATAGATCATGTTTGGCGTTTCGGCCATCTCTCGCAATCGCGCCAACGCTTCGCCGACCGTCAGTTCACGTGGCAAGCTGACAAACTCCGTCGTCATCAAACCGCCCGCCGTGTCATCCTCATACGGCAACAATTCGACAACTTCCGCCTGCTCCTCGTCTTCCATCAGCCCGAGCAGTTCCTCTGCCTTTTCTTCAGGCAGATCGCCAAGCACATCGGCGGCTTCGTCGGGAGACATCCATTCGAGAATATCGGCAGCACGTTCTTCATCCATGTCGCTGAGAATCCGGGCCTGGCTTTCCGCCGGCATCTCTTCGAGTGTCTCGGCCGCTGTCTCATTGTCTAGCGACTCAACCACCTCTGAACCATGATGATAAGAGAGCGCTTCTGCAAGACGGGCTATTTCGACAGGGTGCAGGCGGGCAAGCTTGTCACTAGAAGATTTCAATTGCACCGTCGCCGCATCGGTGGCCAGAAAACCAACGTCGGACCAATCGATCACTTCCACCATCTTCCGGGTCCCTACGAAGCCGGCTGGCGCCAACCGGCGCCAGAGTCCCTGGAGACTCACGTCTGCTCCCGTGACGCGCCACTCGCCGGCTGCCTCAATGATCTGCACATCGTTTATTCGAACCACTCGTTTGCCATCCACGTCGATCAACTGCTTATCCAGCACATCGCGCGCCAGCAGGACCTCACCGTCACGTCTAACAAAAGGACGCAAATCGAGGATGTCTGAATTCAGCCTAACTCCCCGTTCATTGAATTCACTTACGCGCCAGCGCGACAAGAAGAAATCTCGCCGCCGGTAACGGGCTACTAGCCCCGTTACCGGTGGGTGGTCCTCTTCGCCAAGACGGACAATAATGTCCTTGACAGTCGCTACCCGCTCTCCTTCAAGATCGCGAATTGGGCGAGCCAGAACCTGCGATAAGTAGAGCATTTAGGTAATTACTTGGTTCTCGAAAGCTGGGCCAAGGCGGCCTCGAGGCCCGGATCTCGGCCGGCGTACAGGTCGCTGCGTTCGAGCTGCACTAAGCGGTCGGATTTTATCGGATGCCCTTCCAAGTGGTTGCCTTCCGAGGTGCGGAAGTCGAGTTCACTGACATCAAGCACACCTCCATCTGGCAACGCGTGGCGCGCACGAATAGCCAGAACACAACCGCAAGTTTCGGTGCCAATTATTTTGGCCCGGTGGGCTGCCTTCATCGCGGACACGAAAATCTCCGACGCGCTTGAGGTTCGTTCGCTCGTGAGAATTACCAACGGCACCAAAGTTCGATTGGGCTTAATCGGCGACCTTGAGTGGGTAACAATCTTCAGACTAAGCCCGGCACGGTCTGTAAACTGGCCCAAAGGAATCCGTTCCCCGAGAAACGCACTCGCGACATCGGCCATCGCCTCTGTGTCGCCGCCTCCGTTACCCCTCAAGTCCAGGACAATGCCGCGCACGTCCTTCAGTTTTTCTTTGAGAAGGCGGGAAAACTCGATTGCAATGCTCTTTGTGAAAGCGTCAAGCTCAATGACTGCATACTTTCCCCTGGCGATGCGCATACGTATTCCAAGCTCACGTTGTTGCCAACGACGCTCGAACCGCGCGTTCTTTTCTGTCCCATCCCTTCCCTTCCAGCGTACCGTGACCAGAGTTTCCGGCGAACCTTCCAGCACGGAGGCGAAGGCGCGCGAGCGCATTGAAGCATGCAAAGATGCGGTGGGTTGCTCAAGCAGCCGTTGCTGAATCAAGTGCAGGGCAGGTTGGCCATCAACGCTTTCAATAACATCGCCAACGCGCAGTCCGGCACGTTCTGGTGCGGAACGCTTGTCAACCTTGACGACGACAGGCATTCCGTCAATTTCGCGAACAGCAATCCCAATGCTCAGGAAGCGGGGATTCCACCAATCAAACTTCTCCTCGGGGCTGAAGACACGCGTGTGAGCATCACCCAACCGGGCGAGCATGCGCCGCAAGAGGGCATAGAATTCGCGGCTTGATTTTGCTTCTGCCGCCAGCGGACGATATTCAGTTCTTAGGGCATCCCAATCAACGCCGCGAATTGCCGGGTCGTAGTAGCGCTCTTCAATAGTCGCGCAAACGTCGTCGAATACAATAAGCCGTCCTTCGCGCGTTGCTGTGGAAACTGTTGTCGAGTCATCTGGGGTAGTCGCGGTGCTGGACAGGCAAATAGGCCAGGAGAAGAGCAGGATAAATATTAGTGCTGCGACAAACCCGTTCTTCAAGCGAGCCCGGCGCTGCCATACCCGATCTGAGGTTGGTCTGTGCATAAATTGCTGGTTCGGGTTCATTCTTACTGCGATGGTTTACGAAAGTTATACCGCAGCAGTACGCGAATGGGAACTGCTGTGCCATTTCGGACGGCCGGAAAGAAGTGTAATTGATGTACTGTATCCACCGTCGCCTGGTCCAATCCAAAGCCCGCCCAGCGTGCTACTTCGACTCGGGTTACTTCGCCGCTTGCATCCAGATCGACCAGCACATCAACCGTACCTTGAGCCTCAGCCCGGGCTGCACTTTCCGGGTAGGCGGGTCGTAAGCGTCTGTAAGGTCGCGGCAGTCGCAATCCCTGCTCAGCGGCATTTTCGTCATCGGGCGGCGCTTCTTCAATGATTGGCGCGGCGCCCTCGGCTGCCAATTCACGCTCGTGGACCTCATCCTCTTGCGCCCGGCTGATTGCTAACAAAAAGCGGTTGCGAAAACTCTCGCTGGCGAGATTGGCCAACAGAGATTCTTCGGCCTCACTCTGAGTGGAAGAGCGAAAACCAGGGCGCTCCCAACTGATGAGTCGTCCGCTGCGCGCGCTAACGAGGAATATTGCGGCATATGCTTCGTAATAGGCGTTTCCATTCGAAGGCGAACGCCTGACCGTGTCGGCTTCGCCGAGTATGAAATAGTCACAGCCGAGCGCCGCTCCTAGATCGCGCGCTTCCGTAAGCGACATGTTTAATGAACCTGAGTAACCGGCTCCCTTCGCTGCTATCCGAACAAGATCTCGGTCCAAAACGCGCCACCCATTTGTCGCTTTAAGATTCGCAGCCAGCCTCTCTGCAGCCAGCTTCCCCGTAATGGATTGTCCAAAATCAATTACACCGAGAGTAAGTGGCCGGCCCATGTCATGTGAGGGAAAGATGTATTCCGCCACAAACAAGATCAGAAGAACCGCAAGAAAGAAGCGGGCTGAGCTTGCAACGTGTCTCCAGACCCGAATACAGAAGCGGGAGCGAGATAGATTGTGTGAAAACTCGAAAATCCCACCAACCGCAGTTGGTGGATGCTTCATACTCAGCCTACGGAAGCAATAACTCCGGCGCGTGAGAATCCCACCAACCGCAGTTGGTGGATCGTTCATACCCAGCCTACAGAAATAACAACAAGTAACGGGGGCTGAGTATGCAGCATCCGCCGACTGCGTCGTGGGAGCTGGGTGCGAGCCGACAGCCGTGATGAAGTTAGGCTCGGTATGAACTATCCACCGACTGCGTCGGTGGGATTCGCCGTCGCGCAACGGTATCAGATAGGTTGGGTATGAAACATCCACCAACTGCGGTTGGTGGGATTTTCGAGTTCTCACGCAGTCTATCTCGCTCTCGGTTCTGTATTGATCGGCGCAATTGTGTGATACCAGGCCTCGCGGAGGTCTCCGGCCGAATTTCGACACAAGAGACTCGCCAGCTTTGAGTATGACTGTCCGCTCCTTTAAAGGCATCTAGCTAAGTGTTAAGAACCTGCTTGACGACCCCACAATTGTTGTGACGCCACGCGCAGCGCGCGATTGAATTTACTTGATGCATTTTCCCAGGCAATGGCCGCCGTCAGCTCTACAATTGCATCTTCTGTGTAGAGTTTTCGCAATCGCGTGAACAGCTCATCACTTACCTCTCGGCCAGTGATAGTTATGCAGTCGGCATATTCAAGGACTAAACGCTCAGCCTCGGTATAGAGCGAACTGGTTGCGTAGTCCGTGAGTGCCGCTATTTTTTCGTCTGCTATTCCAAGTTGACTGCCCACGGCAGCATTGATGTCCTGTCAAAATTCACAGTCATTCAAGGCGGCAACACGGCGGTTTACAAGCGCCTGCAGCCTGGGATCAATCAGACCGGAGGAGTCAATTCCGGTCCACATCGCGCGCACGCCGCGAAAGATAGTGGGCCGGCGCGCATAGAGCAGATGATTTGCCAGGGGCGCGCCCCAGGTCTTCCTTTGTGCTTCGAGCACTTCGCGAGTGTAACGGTCCACCTCGTTCGGATCCACGCCCTGAATTCTTGCCATTAGTCTCCTGCGACTTTCGCTTCGCCAGCGACGGATAGTTTTCCCCCCGGTTGGTGGTAGAGTTTATAGAGGTCCTGCTTCGCTTCTGGAGGAAAACAGACCCGGTGTAGTTCGTACCCGCGTTGTAGTCCGCGCACCACCTCGCTCACCTCGCTAATCTCCCGGATACGCGGGCGAGCGAAACCGTCCTCAACATAGATTCGGCTTTTCGGCTCGTCATTAGAGATAGTGTAATAGTTGTAATACGGAACATCACTCGCCCGATCCTCAATAAAGTAGTATTCGGGATCGAAGCCGGCGTGCGCCACGCATTGGCGCGCAGCCGTCAGAAAATCGGCGCGCTCCAAGACAGGCATGTCAAGATCGATGGCCTTGAAGAGCTGACGAGTGATGAAGCGCCGGCTAAGGTCAGTGAGAATGGGGTCGGTCGATGTTTGCCACTGCTTCACATGAAAGAGGAGGTCGGTATCATCAATTTCGAGATGTTCTGTGATCGAGAGAGAACCCCGGCGAAGCACCTTCTCGAAAGCAGTGCCGGGAGCGTGCCAGACCTCGGATCCCTTTTCCATCAAGCTCAGCGCGCGACGGAGGATTGACCGTAAAACGGCCTCCGCCGAACGCAATGTGCGGTGGAAATAGACCTGACGAAACATGTAATAACGAGCCTGCAGATATTCCTCAACCGCATAGACTCCGCGCGCGGCGACGTAAACACGATCACCCGCTTCGTCGATTGATAACGCGTTAATTATCCACTCGAGGTCATAGATGCCATACTTTGCTCCGGTCATCAGGGAATCACGGAGCAGGTAGTCCATCCGATCAACATCCAGTTGCGAAGAGACCAATTGGCCCAGTGCCGACGGCTGAAATTGTCCTTCGATGATCGCGGCAACCCTTGCAGGTAGTTCGGGCGAGTGAGAACGGAGAAGCCTGTTAACTTCCGTTTCCGGACTCAGCAGGACCTCGACGGTCCATGACTCGTGATGAAAACCCAGCACCTTCTCCATCACGTGAGAAAATGGTCCGTGTCCCACGTCGTGCAGTAGAGCTGCGGCGCGTGCCGCGGCACGATCCTCAGACTTGATATTGTGTGTTTCATTGAGCCGGTCCAGGACACGCGTCATCAGGTGAAAGGCGCCCAGTGAGTGGGTAAAGCGGGAATGCTCCGCGCCCTGATAAGTGTAGAGACCAAGTCCAAGCTGCTTTATTCGGCGCAGTCGTTGAAACTCCGGCGTGTCGATGAGGCGCATCATCAATTCGCCTTCGTCTGTATCGGTGCGAAGCCGAATGATGTTGTGGACCGGATCTCGATAGATACGTTCGCTCATTGTGTGTGAGGATGGATCATGACCGGAGGGAGAGTCAATGTAGGGGAGGCAAACAGGGATTGCGAATTTCGGATTTCGGATTGCGAATTGCGATTTGAACTGCAAATAGCGGTTGTGAATTCGTGTCGGCAGGAGCCGCTCTTCAAATCCGCAATCCGCAATCTGGAAGTGCCCCTACAACTTGGCTTTCAACTTCCTAATGGCCTCCTGAATTTCATGAGTGACGATGCCAATGGACCGCTGACAGCGCTCCTACTGTTCTGGCCCTGCGTCCGTGTGGACCTTCCTCTTAAACAGATACCAAAGTTTTACACTCCGCTCACTCCCCGGCTTTCTTGTTACTAAATTTTTGGATGTCAACCATTTTTTCGGAGCCCCTTACGAGCATTTGGATAGTTCCCTGGCGAAAACAGCCCAAATATTTAACGTTTCCGAGTGTCGCAAGTACCGGCATGCTACTTGCCGAAATTCGCATTCTACACATCCGATACGCCATCGGAAGATTTTGTTTTCTTATCAAAACACCTGAGCGCAGGGCTGAATAGCGGCAAGGAACCGCCGCCGGTCATCCCGAGTTCGCCGAATCAAGAATTAGTTAAATAAAGAGAGAAACCATGAACGCATAAAGGACCCGTCTTCAGCGATGCTTGTAGTATTTACATTGCTTTTGGTGCTGTCACTAGTTGGTCCTGCTGTATTTGCGCAACATATTCGCGGCGCGCTGGAGGGTACGGTCACCGACCCAAATGGAGCACTGGTTCTTCGGTTGGGGTTCATTTGCCCCTGGTATTCCACGGGACTTTCAGTTCGGGTTCCGGGTCGACTCTTAGGTAGGTTTTCAAGCGCGTTGTGCTGAGCTGTTAATCAGTTCGCAAACGCCTTCCTGGCGGCGAGCACCCCGAGCGGTGCTCGCCGCTTTTTCTGTCGCGGAACAGTTTTCTTAGACAATTGCAAGTTGGGAAGAGGCAAGGCAAGTTGAGAAATCTCTCAGGTTATAAGGAACGGGGCAGGCACCTTCTGGTAGGAAATCTCTTCAGGTTAAGGGAAGGCGGAAAGGTAGGCTTCTGCAAAAGAAAGCGACTCTTTAAATAGTTGCAAGTTGGTAAGGCAGGCGCCCGCCAGCACGCTATCAGCTCTCTCAAACTCTCTTCGTGCTTCCGGAGAAACATGGATCTAGCGCTGCATAAGGACTTTCTCGTGGGCAACGACTATCAGCGCTTGACGTTCAGCAAGGCCAATTGCTCGCTGAACGGCAATCCCTCAATCAGCGCCAAGCGCATTACGTCGAAACCGTGCTCGCTCGCTACCGCAAACTACCTGATACTCCCAATCGTCATTCTCGCTATGACCGCCGCCTCGCCCTCCAACTCTACCCGCAGCAACTCCCTCTCTCCCTGATCGATAACGCCTTCTTGTTAGCCACCGCCCGCCGCCTCCTGCGCGATCCCTCCTATCCTCCACACAATCCCATTCGCTCGCTTCATTACTTCCTCCCGGTTATTGAGGAACTGCTCGACCAATCCCCACCACCAGCCTACTTTGCTTACCTCCGCTCCAAACTCGCTCTGCTTCTCAACCCAACCAACAAATCTTGACTTACCCAACCGGCGCTGTTCATATTTCTACGTTCTCTCGTGAGCGCCGACAGGAGCGAAATGTTAGTCTAATTAGCATTTCTCGTCTGTGCGGAACTAGGCTGCGAAGCTCGAATGAGGGTTTCTGATTTTCTCATCTAGCTAGACGGGGTGCCGCCATTCGCAGCAGCATTTGAGTCCCAGCCTCCAGCTTCACGTTCTTGCCCTCGCTAGCAAAGACCGTGAGGGGAGGAGGAGCCATCAGATGCCATGAAATGGAAAGTCCTTCATAACCCAAGGCACCTTGAGAATTCTCATTCAGGCGCGGAGGCTCGTCCATTCTTCCCCTAAGTTCCGCAGTCGCTACCGCGGCCGTAGATGCGACTTTGCTGCTCGCGGACAATTCTCCAGAACTCGAACTACTTGAGGGTCTCACGCCAACCATCTTTGGTTCATTGGAACGCATCATTCCATAAGTCGGATCCGACGAGAGTGAACCGTCTCGAGGCGCTGCCACAGCCACAATGATCGCTTGCAAAGGTATTTCCTCGCCGCCCTTAATAACCGCCTTATCCATTACGATCTCCAATACGGATTGCGGCTCCTCTTTTCCTCTTGTGACTGCTCTCGTTACGTGGCCCAGTAACCTAGAGCCTGTCGGAATCACCACCTCTCCATTAACCACCACATCGCCGATAGTTTTAAGCGCGAGTTCTTGACCAACGGTGGCGCTCTTCGACTCAAGGGATTTGGTGAGTGTTGCAAACACCCTGCTCACTTGGCGTCGGTCGCCGGTTTGTGCCATTAGTGAAATTGAGAAAAGGAAAAGAATAGCCAGGACTACGCTTCTGCGCGCGTTGCTATTCATTGCTTCATTCCCCCTGCAAGTTACTTTGAAGAAAAAGCAAAGGGTGGCAGGCAAGTCGCGCCGCCACCCTTCTCAAATCAGGCTGTGCGAAATGCTTCCTTAAAAACTGTACCGCACACCAATTTCCGCAGTAAAAGCATGAGGTAGAGTCACGCTGCTCGGTGTAATAAACCCGACCGGTTTTCCAAACGTGTCATTACGAAGGTTACCGTCGAAGTTGTTGCCAAAGTTGGCGCGATTGGTCAGATCAAAGAACTGGATGAAAGTGGCAATGTTGTGACGTTCCTTGATCTTGAAGTTCTTCGTCACACGCGCGTCAAGCTGGAAGAAAGGCTGACCGCGGAGATTAGCAAAACCAGCGAATGTGCACTGGCCAGATCTTAGGCAGTCTCGGTACTTCCTTCGAATTGCGTTAGAAGTGGCTGGATTACCGAATGACGTGAGCGTCGCGTTCAAGTCGTTCGGGCTGCTGGTAAAGACGACTGCGTGCGCAGGCCCACGGCCGCCACCCTGACCAAGTATGTCGACAGTTGCGCCATAGCTGGCCGTGTAAGGTCGCGCCGATTCCCATTGCACAATGGGAGCAATTTGGAATCCCAGAGGAAGATTGAAAACGCTGCCCATTGAAAAACGATGTTTACTGTCGCTGAATGTGGGACCAAGATCGTATGTAGGGAAGAGATCAAAGGGATTGGATGCGCGATTGCGGAAGGAAGCAGCTCCCAGGTTAGCATTGTAAGAGAGCACTCTGGATCGCGTGTACGTTGCATTAATAGTGAAATTCTTGTACAGGCGACGGCGATAAGAGACGTTCAGGCCGTCGTAACGAGCACGACCAACTGACTGTTCGCTGTCGATCCGATTCAACACGGGAACGCCTGCCGCCTGAAAAGCGGCCGTGAGGGGACGCGATGATATCTCATTTCCATTTGCGTCAAGCAAGAAGTTTCGCGTGGGATTTATATTGACTGTTTTCGACTCATGAAGCCCTAGGACGTGAACAAAGTCGACCTCCAGCACTGAGTACGAATTGATTTGGTACGAGTAACCAACATTCCATTGTTGGGTGTACGGATTGCGGTAATCAGGATCCATGATACGCCCTACGGAATCCTCGGGGAGTTCAGTCGGTGGCGGCGGAATCGTGGGCAATGCATCAATGCCAAACCGCCAATCAGAAAGCAAAATCCCGGTGCCGGGCACTATATCGCCACTAGATATCCCAAGCACCTGCACAAAAATGGTTGGATTCTGCTGTTGAATCATGAACAGTGGAATATTGAGGAATGTCTGACCAAAGTAAAGTCCATAACCGCCTCGTACAATATGCTTGCCAGCTCCTCCTATATCCCAGGCAAAGCCAACACGAGGACTAAAATTCTTATTGTCGTCATGCGGAAGTCTTGCGGCGGCTGGATGGTTAATGGCTTTGAGTTCGAGAAAGGTTCGACTCTTGCCCTGCGCCTTAGTGCCGATAAGGTTGAAGTCCTTGTCCCAGCGCATGCCGATGTTCAAGGTGAGATTGCGACGAACTTTCCAGTCATCCTGAAAGTATACACCGAACATCTTGGCTCCGCCCGGCAAGTCAAAATAGGGATTGCCTGACGTCGCATTCATCGCACCAACAGCACCGGGTGTCGCGAAGCCCTGCGGATAGCACGGCTGATCTTCGTTTGGGCCGCACGTCTTGGGATTACTGAGAATAACGCTGGGCAGATCGTTGAAGTCGAGTTCCAGCGTGGGAATAAACTCGAAAAAGCCACCCAGCTTGCGTTCCCAAAGATAATCGAAGCCAGTTCTGAAGGTGTGATTGCCCCTGGTGATCGAGAGATCATCCTTGAACTGATACTTCGTCTGGTAAGACTCCTGCGGCACGTTTGTGTTAGTGCCGAAGCTAATCGTGCTGGCACCGCCGCCAAAAAAGAAAGTGGGAACTTTTTTCTCGGTGTCAATCAGGTTGTGCCAGTACTGATACCCGATCGTAGCGGCATTGACAACAGTGCTGGTGAATGCGGAATTGAGAGTGACGTTGGCCAACTGCAGTCGGTTCTTTGTGAAGTTGCCTTGAGACAGGTCATTTCTTTGGCCCGACTGATCATTCATCCCTAGATTCGACTGGTCGTTATAGCTAAGGAATATGTTGTGCTTCGAATTGAAATTATGATCAATCCGCGCATTTACCCGCGTATCATGATACGGGAGCGGAATGACCGGAGAAGGTACAGCGCCGAGGCTGGTGACCAAGTTCAATTCAGCGAAGGCATCTGCCGCGACCGGGATTGAGGTGGCCTCGTTCTGGCGTTCAATGGCAAAAAAGAAGAATGTGCGCTTTCCGCCAACGGTACTGGGTCCACCCTCGCCGAAGCGAGGAAAGTAAAGTGGACCACCGATTGAGCCGCCGAATATCTTTCGATTAAACGGAGGTTTTACATCAACTTTTTGGCTGGTCGTCGGATCGACCTCCGTTGCATTCAGTTTCTTATCGCGGAGTTGGAAGAATGCTGAACCATGAAAATCATTGCCGCCGGATTTCGTAACCACGTTGACGGCTCCGCCTTCACTCCGGCCGTTTACGGCTGAGAAACGTTGTGTACTTATGACGAACTCCTGAATTGATTCCAGCGGAAACTGCATCACCGGTCCGCCGACCGTGTTGTCCTTGTTATCGATCCCATTGACGGTGACATTCACGTTGCGACCACTCGAACCATTGATGCCAAAAATCGCTATACGATTTTTCGTTGGATCATACGAATCCACGGGCTTAGCGCCAGGCGCGAGGTAAGCTAAGTTTGCAAGGTCGCGACCATTGAGCGGCAAGTCTTGAACGTCGCGCGGAGTGATGTTCAGACTAATATCAGTCTTCTCTCTGCTGATCAACTCCGCTTCGCCCGCAGTGACTGTCACTGTTCCGGAAACTGTGCCCGGAGTCAGCGTGAAATCGAGGCTGCTAGTCCTGCCGACCAGTAACTCAACGTTCTCTGATGATAGATCGCCGAATCCACGGGCGCTTACCTTAACGTCGTAGCGACCTGCAGGCAACAGATCGAGCCTATATTGCCCCTCGTCGTTCGTGCTTGCAGTTCGAGACGTCCCCGTCGCCCTATTAGTGACCGTTACCGTCGCACCCTTGATTACGCCACCTTTCTGGTCGCTAACGCTCCCGCTCACCGCACTGCTGGCTGTTACCTGAGCAAATGCAGAACTGCTCAAAAGCAATGAAGTCAGGGCAAAGATCAAAATGCCGACACCCGCTTTTCCCAACCTTCTCACCAAACGCTTTGTGCTCATGGAGTCCTCCTCGACTTCGTTGTGGCTAGCTGGTAGGTCCTCTTTACTTTTGCTTAGGCAAATACTGTTCTGATAACTCATTGTCTATCGAACTGGTGAATTTCCCTCGAAAATCCCGCGAAAAACGTAATAACCCCGAATTGGTAGAGCTATCCCAAATTCAGTTTATTGTATTCGTCTCCAGTTTTTTGGATTCCGGGCGGGCTCATGCTATCCCTTCATTGGTGTTCAGGCAATGCGTTTTCTGAACCGGGAACCACTGGACTTCCTTCCTTATCAGCGGCAGCCGGCATTATCGACGACACCACGCCTCTTAATTGCAGCAAGCGGGATGAACTGGTTCGGGTTCATTTGCTCCCGGAATTCGGTACTGCTCCGGAGCAGCACCCGGAATTCCCCGGGCGTTCGTTTCAGTACGGCTTCCGGGTTGACTTTTAGTTGAGTTTTTCAAGCGCGTTGTGTTGAACTGTTGACCCAGTTCACAAACGCTTCCCTGGCGGCGAGCC
>DATEUF010000018.1:0-5117 GCA_035283325.1 Pyrinomonadaceae bacterium
AACGCCTCGGGTCGGAGCGGCAAAGCCGGCCCAAAGTCGGAAATCGGTGACTCTGTGCCTGGTTTTTTATCCTTTATCCTTCTGATACCCTGCGAGGAGTTTTCATGGCTCGACTGTCCAGGACTACAATCCCGATCGAATTTGTGATCCAAACCGTGCGCGGGGAAAGGGTTATTTTGGCCGCCAACCTAGCACGGATTTATGGCGTAGAGCCCCGCGCGCTCAACCAGGCAGTCAAGCGGAATATCGAAAAGTTTCCGGATGATTTCATGTTCCGCCTGACCCGACGTGAAGCTGGGGAGATCGCCCGTTCAAGATCACAATCTGTGATCTTGAAGCGCGGCCAGAATATCAAGTACCTGCCCTACGCCTTCACCGAGCACGGCGCGATCATGGCGGCAAACGCCCCGGAATTCGCGGAATCCCCCGCACAAAACTTGACTCTAATTCCGCGTTAATGGATTTCTGCGACGAGCTCGAGTGGATCGGGTGAAGAGGAATAACCAAAGGTTCAACTCAGCTTAGGAAATTTCCAAGTGCCTCGCATCTTTGACAACATCGACCAAGAGCTGCTGCCCGCACTTCAAGAGACTCTCGGAGTTTCAGATCGAGCAGACTTCTGCGTGGGTTACTTCAATTTGCGCGGGTGGAGGCAAATCGAATCATATATCGAACAATGGAGTGGGGGAGTGGGGCATTGCTGCCGTCTACTGGTGGGAATGCAGAGGTTACCTCAAGAAGAACTGCTTACCGCACTCAGTCTCACTAAACATGACGGCGAGATAGACAATCAAACCGCCCTGCGAATCAAGAAGAGACTGGCAGAAGAGTTCCGCGACCAGTTGGCCTTTGGTATTCCCACAAATGAAGACGAGGTCGGTCTAAGGAGACTCGCAGCTCAGATCAAGGCGAAAAAAGTTGTCGTAAAGCTGTTTCTCCGTCATGCTCTTCACGCGAAGCTCTATCTCCTCTTCCGCCCAGACCCCATCAACCCAACTGTAAGCTTCTTGGGTAGTAGCAACCTTACCTTTGCTGGCCTGTCCCATCAGGGCGAGTTAAACGTCGATGTCTTAGACCACGACGCCTGCAATAAACTAGCAAAGTGGTTTGAAGATCGATGGAATGACCGTTGGTGCGTGGACATTTCAGATGAGCTGGCGCAAATCATTGAGCAGAGCTGGGCTCGTGAAGACCTAATCCCGCCCTATCATATCTACGTCAAGATGGCCTATCACCTCTCACAGGAGGCCCGAGCAGGACTCTCGGAATTTCGCATTCCTCGAGACTTCGGGGAAAAACTATTCGAATATCAGACAGCGGCAGTCAAGATCGCGGCGCATCACCTAAACAAGCGTGGGGGCGTTCTCATCGGCGATGTCGTAGGGTTAGGCAAGACGCTCATGGCAACTGCTCTGGCACGCATCTTTGAGGACGACCAAGGGCTGGAGACACTGATTCTCTGTCCTAAGAACCTGGTGAAAATGTGGGAGGATTATCGGGATCAGTACCGTCTACGGGCAAGGGTTATGTCTATAAGTCAAGTTATCGGAGACTTGCCGAACCTTCGCCGCTATCGACTACTCGTCATTGATGAAAGCCATAACCTTCGTAATCGTGAAGGTAAGCGTTACCGCGCTATCCAGGAATACGTTCAGGAAAACGAGAGCAGATGTATCCTGCTGTCCGCGACACCTTACAATAAGACCTACCTTGATCTCTCAAACCAGCTCCGGCTCTTTGTGCCTGAAGATAAAGACCTGGGAATTAGACCGGAGAGACTGCTCCGGGATCTGGGCGAGACGGAATTCATCCGCCGGCACCAGTGCTCAGTCCGGTCACTAGCTGCATTTGAAAAGACCGAGTATCCTGACGATTGGCGCGATCTGATGCGCCTTTACCTTGTCCGCCGGACTCGAAGTTTCATTCAAGAGAACTATGCTCAAACAGATCCTCAAAATGGCCGGAAATTCCTCACCTTCGAAGACGGCACTCGCTCCTATTTTCCGACGCGAGTCCCTAGAACCGTAAAGTTTCGAATCGACGAATCAGACCAAACCGATCAGTACGCCCGCTTCTACGCTCAAAACGTCGTAGATGCCATCAATGGACTAAACCTTCCCCGTTATGGTCTCGGCAATTATGTGCATGCTTCGCCACATGAGCCGCCAACTCAGGCCGAGGCTAAGCAATTGCAAGACCTTTCGCGGGCCGGGAAACGACTTATGGGTTTCTGCCGGACCAACCTCTTCAAGCGCCTTGAAAGCAGCGGACAAGTCTTTATCGAATCCGTCCAGCGACATATTTTGCGAAACTACATTTTTATCTACGCCATTGAAAACGATAAGACCCTTCCAATTGGAACTCAGGATATGGGGCTTCTCGACGCCCGGATCAATGACGAGGATGACAATACAGGAGTTGGTTCAGATTTGTTCGATGAAGAGGATGGCAGCGAAGAAAGGCCGGAGCTGGAGACAAACGAGCTTCGTACCGAGGGGGACTTTAATGCCAGAGCAGCGGAGGTCTATGCAAAGTATGAGACGCAGTACAGGCGCCGATTCAAATGGCTTCGCCCCGATCTGTTCATTAAAACGCTCAGCAAGGATCTTCTGACTGATGCTCAAGCCTTACACAATGTTCTGACCCGTTGCGGCAAGTGGAATCCCGATCAGGACACAAAGCTCAAGGCGCTCTATGAATTGCTAAATAAGAGGCATTCAAATGAGAAGATTATTGTTTTTACCCAATTTGCCGATACAGTACGTTACCTGGAAACGCACCTTAGGGCACGTGGAGTTGCCAAGTTCGCGGGTGTGACAGGTGAAACGCCCGATCCGACCGCCTCAGCCTGGCGTTTTAGTCCGGTCAGCAACAACAAAAGAGGCTTAATCAGGCCTGAAGAGGAGCTACGTGTTGTCATTGCCACGGATGTTCTTAGCGAAGGACAAAATCTCCAGGACTGCTCCATCGTTGTAAGTTATGACCTTCCTTGGGCCATCATCCGGCTTGTTCAGCGGATTGGTCGTATAGACCGTATAGGTCAACAGGCACAGGAAGTCCTCTGTTACTCTTTTCTACCTGCCGATGGCGTGGACCGGATTATTCGGCTCCGCGCGCGTGTACGCCAGCGGCTCCGCGAAAACGCCGAGGTTGTGGGAACCGACGAGTCGTTTTTTGAAGATGATCGGAACGATCAAGCTGTGATTGATCTATACCATGAAAAGGCAGGTCTGCTTGACAGCGACGCGGACACCGAAGTTGACCTGGCTTCCTATGCCTATCAAATCTGGAAGAATGCCATCACAGCTGACCCAAGCCTGCAAAAAAACATCCCTGAACTGCCGCCTGTGGTTTACTCCACACGTCCTTACCAGCCAACCGAAAAGGCGCCAGAAGGAGTGCTTGTTTATTTACGCACCGCCGAGAGTAACGATGCCTTGGCGTGGATAGACAAAGACGGCAACAACATCACCGAGTCTCAGTTTGCCATCCTTCAAGCGGCTGCCTGTAATCCCGATACCCCGGCCCTGCCCCGTCAGGATAGACATCATGAGCTGGTGCGGAAGGGTGTGGAATTGATTGTGGAAGAGGAAAAATCGGTCGGAGGCCAGTTGGGCAGACCATCGGGAGCCCGTTTCCGAACTTATGAGCGACTCAAGCGCTACGCAGAGGAAGTCAAAGGAATGCTATTTGAGTCCCAAGAGCTACTCAAGGCCATCGATGATATTTACCGTTACCCTTTACGCCAGGCTGCGATTGATACCCTTAATCGCCAACTGCGAAGCGGAATATCGGATCAAGCCCTTGCCCAACTGGTTGTGGCTTTGAGAGACGAAGGACGCCTGTGCGTCATCGAGGAGGAAGAGCAAACACAGGAACCCAGGATTATCTGTTCGATGGGCCTGGTTCAAAGACAAAGCTAGAAGTCGATGCCCTTAGATATACCCCGAGCCCGACAACATCTCCACAACTTCGATCTGATCCGGGTCTTTATCGAGGAACTAGGCTGGGACCGCCATACCGGCGCCCTTGAGGTTTTGGTTGACGGCCAGTCTTTTTCCCTTGATGCCGTAGCCCAGAAGCGGGGCCTGGCTGTATATCGTTGCGCCGGCCAGATTCCCGACTACCCTACCCGGCGGAAGATTGAAAAGCAGGTCGCCAAATCTGTCCACGAGCACCTCATCATCTACACAGACGGGGGCAAATCCACCCAAATCTGGCAGTGGGTCAAGCGGCAAACAGGCAAGCCGACGGCATGTCGAGAGCACTGGTACAACCGCAATCAGTCTGGCGATGCCCTGCTTCAAAAGCTCCAATCTATTGTCTTCAGCCTTGAGGAAGAAGAAAAGCTCACGATAGTAGATGTCACGAGCCGTGCCCGCGCCGCTTTCGATGTCGAGCGGGTTACCAAGCGCTTCTATGACCGCTTCAAATCCGAACACGCTGCTTTCCTGAAATTCATCAAAGGCATTCCCGACGACGAGCTTCACCGCTGGTACGCTTCCGTCATGCTCAACCGTTTGATGTTTATCTACTTTATCCAGAAGAAGGAATTCCTAAACGGCGACCTGAACTACCTCGCCAGCAAGCTGAAGGAAACTAAGCAACAAGGCAGGGATCGTTTTTATCGAGAGTTTCTGTGTCCGCTCTTCTTCGAGGGGTTTGCCAAAAAAGAATCTGACCGTCCTCCACAAAGCCAAAGACTTCTCGGCAAAATCCCTTACCTAAACGGCGGGATCTTCCTGCGTCACCAGATCGAGGAACTCCACGGCAAGTCCATTCAAATCCCTGACGCCGCGTTTGAGAAGCTCTTTGCCTTCTTTGACGACTTCCAATGGCATCTGGATGAACGCCCCTTGCGAAACGACAAAGAGATCAACCCCGATGTTCTCGGTTACATCTTCGAGAAGTACATCAACCAAAAGCAGATGGGCGCTTACTATACGAAAGAGGATATCACTGGCTACATCAGTCAAAATACCGTCATCCCTTCGCTCTTCGACACCGCGCGCCCCAAGTGCAAGATCGCGTTTGAGAATCCCAATGGCCCCACAATTTGGGAGTTACTCAAGACCGATCCGGAGCGCTATATCTACCCCGCCGTCCTTCACGGTAAG
>DATEUF010000019.1:0-33536 GCA_035283325.1 Pyrinomonadaceae bacterium
GAGAGGGTCGAGAGCGCCGAATGGTTCATCCAACAAAAGCAATGGCGGTTCTGCCGCCAGAGCCCGCGCCACACCCACTCGCTGCCGTTGTCCACCTGATAGCTCTGCAGGATAGCGCTGAGCAAACTCAGCCGGGTCGAGTCCAACCAGAGCCAGCAACTCGTGCACTCGATCTCTTATTCGTGCATTGTCCCAATGCTCCAGCGTCGGCACCAGGCCAATGTTGCGTTCAACGGTAAAGTGCGGGAAAAGCCCCCCTTCCTGGATTACGTAACCCGTTCGCCGCCGCAAACGGATTGGATCCCACTGCGTGGTGGGCTGTCGCTCAATCAGGACCTCCCCTGAGCCCGGCAGAAGCAAGCGATTCGTCAGCCTTAAGGTGGTAGTCTTACCGCAGCCCGATTCTCCCAGAAGCACCAGCGTTTCGCCACGAGAGACCTTCAGATTCAAGTTGGAGATGATGGGAGTGGGACCCACGGAGTAGGAGACATTGCGAAACTCAACCAGCGGGCTACTGTTGGACTCGCTCATGTCTGTCGCGACTGTTCAGTCCCGGTACGAGGTATCGCCGCTACGCCAGCAACAGATTGCTGCTAAAGCGCTCCTGCGAATCGTGCCACGTGTGAGCACGCGTGAATCCGCTTTCCGAAGCCAGACTGCTAATGTCGTCAAGGTCGTATTTGTAAGAATTCTCAGTGTGGATTTGTTCCCCTTCGGTAAAGTGGACCTCAAGACCAAGCTTCCGAATCATTACTGTCTGTTCGTATCTGCTTTCAATGTAGATCTCGATGCGGCCCAGGCTGGGGTTATAGACCGCCTGATGCTTAAATGCGCGCAAATCAAAGTTTCCTCCAAGTTCCCGGTTGATTCGCGCCAACACATTCAAATTGAACGCGGCCGTTACTCCGAGCGAGTCGTTATATGCGGCTTCCAGAGTAGGGCGGTCCTTTTTCAAATCGGCTCCCAAAAGCAGTGCGTCATCTGGTTGCAATACCCCGCGCAAGGCGCGCAGAAAACGGATCGCGTCATCCCTTTCAAAGTTACTGATGTTTGATCCAAGAAAGAGAGCCAGCGTTCGTCCTCGCTCGCCGTGCTTGCTGAGCTCGGCCAGACCCGCGAAATAGTCGGCCGCGTAAGCCTCTATTCTGAGCCGTGGGTAGGATTGCAGGAGGATACGGGAACTGCTTTCGAGGGCCGTACCGGAAATGTCCACTGGGATAAACAGAAGCTCATTTTGTTCTTGCAGAAGCGCCTCGATCAGTAAACGTGTTTTGGACGCGCTCCCACTGCCCATTTCCATCAGTGTCTTGTGACCCGGCACTGAGGCCACAATCTCGCTCGCGTATCGTTCGAGAATTTCGTTCTCTGCGCGCGTGAGATAATACTCCGGTAAGAGGCAGATAGCTTCAAAGAGTTGTGAACCAAGTTCATCATAAAAGTATTTAGGCAAGAACCTTTTCGGCTCGGCTGTGAGTCCGCGCAGGACATCGTCGGCAAAGCCGGCCAGAGGATCTCGCCTTACAACTGCATGAATTAAGAGGCGATCATCACGCGCGTGGGCCATTTTCGTTTGTACCAAGTCTGCTCCCCTCCGTTGTCGTCAGCATTCGACAACACAGGCCTCTAAAGCTCATTTGTGCGAAGCCGTAATGATAGCCCATTAAACCCCCATAGCAACAAGGGAGCGAAGGTCTCCACCCCCGATCGCTTCGGAAACTTTTGCTGCACAATGGCGGGTCAAAGTACTACTTGGGGGCGCCTCGCACCCATATGAAGATGAAAGTAGTTTCAGAAAGACCGCTTTATCAGATGCTCCCGCCTTGACCGGAAACCCCTTTGCTGGGCAAGATCGGGCGCCATGTTTTTTCGCAAATTTGCTGCCCCTGTGCCGCACGACTATCAATTTATCAAGGCGTTTTTCCTATCACTCTCGTTGCCGCTCATGTTGTTGGCTTTATCAACAATTACAGATGCGCAATCTCTGCAACGGGAGTTTGAAACAGGTGAAAAGGTTTCACTGCTCGTAAAGAGTCGCGGCCGGGTAAATGTAATTTCCTCCGATGACCAGCAGAATAAAGTTACCTTTGAGGCAACCTCGGCTGGTGGTCCAGTCGATTATGCCGACGTCCCCGTTGTCGTCAAGGGTAATGGCTTCGAAATTCAGGTGCGCGACCGGGGCGAAAAGCAGCGGATCGATCTGGTTGTGTTGGTGCCGCCTCGCTCGCGAGTGAGAGTTCAAGGCGAAGAGGGATCTGTGGATGTGGTGGGCAATGTTGAATCTGCCGTAGTGACGACGAACACAGGAACCATACATGCAGATGTTCCTCTCGATGCTGTGAAATTTAACTTCCTGTGGACTGCCAGCCACCCACGATACCTGAGTGACGTGGAGTTGCCGGACATTAAAGAAAAGGCGGGAGGAAAATTCCTGCTTTCCGGGAATCTGGGTGATAAGGAGGCTAACAAAGAGGAGCGTATTGACCTCATTTTTGAAACACAAAGGGGTGTTGTTCTGCTCAATGTTGATCCGTCGATGGTGCCGAGCGATCTGCGGCAACGACCACTAACGAAGGCGGCCAGGGCTATTATTAGAAGCGGCGATAGTCACTTGATAGATGCTATTCGCAAAGTATCACCAAAGATGTTTGGGGATTACGCAAAGACACTCCCATCCCGTGAGCGCGAACCAACTCTGGTCAGGCGTGAGCCGCCCGGCCAAATTGTCACCGCGGTCGCGCCGCAATTGATGCGTTTCAATGCCAGCGTTACCGACCGTAATGGACGGGCTATTGGCGACATGAATGAAAAGGATTTCACGGTCTATGAAAACGGCATTGAGCGAACGGTAACCGAAGTGGAAACTACCAGCGAGCCTTTCAATTTAGTACTGTTGCTTGACGTCTCGGGCAGTGTTGAAGAACGGCTCGATTTCATTCGCAAGGCAGCACGTGATTTTCTCAATACGGCGAGTCGCCAGGACCGCATTGCAATTATCAGCTTTCGCGACGACATCCAGGTCATCTCCGATTTCAGCACAGATCGTCGCATTCTTTCTCGTAGTCTCGAAGACATTACCGCCGGCAGCGCGACCGCCCTTTATGACGCGCTGGCCTATACTCTGTCAGACACACTCAAGCCTCTACGCGGTGAAAGAACCGCAGTGGTAGTTCTCTCCGACGGCGACGACAATAAATCGTTTGTACCGTTTCCTGCCCTTTTAGAAGCGACCATTGAGTCGGGAGCGCTAATTTATCCCCTCTACGTGCCTTCAGGACTCATTCCCGAATCGAGTGTCCCGAGGCCCGAAACTTCAGTTGACCCTTTGCGCTCACGCTACTTGACACTCACTACACGCGCCGAGGAAGACGGGCGCAAACTGGCCAGTGTTTCCGGTGGCGTTTACTATCCTATTCATCGCCTGGAGCAATTGCAGCAAGCCTATAATGACGTAGTGCGCCAACTACGCACCGCCTATAGCATCACCTATGCCTCAAACTCAACTCCCTCAGGGAGCCGCAGACTGCGCGTCAGAACTAACCGCGACGGCGCTTCCGTGCGTTTGAGTCCGGTGATAGGCCTGCCATCCACACCATAAAACGGATATGAAGCACAGCCGCCGGCAGTTTCTTTCACAAGCCACAAGTTTCGCAGTTTCCTATGGGCTGCTCACTAGTCGAGTTGCCGGTCAGCCGATGAATCGCCAAAATCTACTTGCCACTCAGGGAAAGAAACGAACGCGGATTATCCTGCTGGGCACAAAAGGCGGACCGCGAGTAGGCGAGACGAGCCCGACTAATCCAGGACGTAAAAATCCTTCAACTCTTATCTTAATTAACGATGTCCCTTACCTTATTGATTGCGGTTACGGGTGCACGCGCCAACTACTGGCCGCGGGCGTCGCACTTGACCGGCTGCGCTATATCTTCATCACGCACCATCATTCCGATCACAATCTGGAGTATGGCGCCTTGCTCTACAGCGCTTGGATCACCGGTCGACCCGTGCGCATGGATGCGTATGGACCAACGGGACTCGAAAAGATGACGCGAGACTTTTTCGAGTACACAAAGTTTGACATTGAGATCCGAATTGTGGACGAAGGCCGGCCAGATCCCCGTAAACTGCTCGCTGCGCACGATTTCAATAAACCGGGTGTGATCTTGCAGAACGAGGACGTAAAGATTAGCGCTTGCCTCGTGCGCCATCCCCCCGTAAAGGAATCGTATGCTTTCCGGTTCGACGCACCTGATGTCTCGGTCGTCGTTTCCGGTGACACGGCCTACGCACCGGAACTAGCCGAGTTTGCAAAAGGCGCCGATGTGCTCGTGCATGAGGTAATGTATCTGCCTGGCGTGGAAGCACTGGTCAAACGTTTACCGAATGCAAGCAGGCTCCGCGAGCACCTGTTGGCTGCCCACACTCTTCCGGCAGATGTCGGCAGAATAGCAACCCAGGCCGGAGTGAAGACAGTAGTGCTGACTCATTTCGTACCCGGAGACGATCCTGCCATCACTGACGAGAACTGGGCGGCGGACGTGCGCAAGAACTTCGCAGGCCAAGTTATTGTTGGGAAGGACTTAATGGAGATTTAGGCACCAGGACGGGAAGAAGAACGCATGTACTCCACGGCCTGGTAAAATGGCCGCCTGTCTGTTTACTTTTGCCGCGCCATCCCTCATGCTTCATGCCTGAATGAACCAGCCACTCTTCAACTCTCTTTTTGACGAAGTTGAGCGCCGCCCATTCACCGTTTCGCAGCTGACGGAGGCGATTCGAAAGGCAGTTGAGGCGCGCTTTGCCTCAGTCTGGGTTGAAGGCGAAATCTCTAACTTCAAGGTGCACTCGTCCGGCCATTGGTACTTCACAATCAAAGACGAGAGGGCACAATTACGCGCCAAGTGTTTTCGCTCGACCAATGTACGCATACGTTTCCGGCCCACGGACGGATTACACGTCAGGGCCCGCGGCCGGCTGACTGTTTATCCGCCCCGAGGCGAATACGAACTAGTGGTTGAAACGCTGGATCCCGTAGGCGCCGGCGCGCTGAAGGTAGCGTTTGAGCAACTCAGGGATCGTCTACAAGCGGAAGGTCTCTTCGCGCAGGAGAAGAAACGGCCGTTGCCCCTTTTTCCGCGTCGCGTAGGGGTGGTGACTTCGGCGACCGGCGCTGCCTTTCGCGACATTTTAAACGTAATTTCGAGGCGCACGAGGACAGTCCACGTCCTTTTTGTGCCGGCGCGTGTTCAGGGAGAAGGTGCGAGTTGGAATATTGCCCGCGCCATCAAATTGATCAACGAGTATCACGCCCAGGCTCTTCGTGCAGGTAGAGCCGATCAGGTGGTCGACGTTTTAATAGTCGGTCGTGGGGGTGGATCAACGGAAGACCTCTGGGCCTTCAACGAGGAGGAGGTTGCGCGCGCCATCCGTGCCTCCATAATTCCTGTTATTTCCGCCGTGGGCCACGAGACAGATTTTACAATCGCAGACTTTGTGGCCGACAAGCGAGCAGCTACTCCTTCGGCGGCCGCCGAACTAGTGGCTGCACGGGAAGACGAAATGTGTTCGGCTCTCGAGCAGCTTGGCCGACAGCTTCAGCGTTTGATGCGCTTTCAGATAGTGGCTGCCCGCACCCAGGTGCAGGAGCAGGTCCTGTCACAGGTTTTCCATAATGTGCGCACCCGCATGCGTAACGCCCGCACACAAACGGATGCTGCCACTCACCGCATGCGGACACTGATGCAACAAACCATTACGCGGGCAAACGGACGCGCAAATGCCCACATCTACAAGTTATCGCCCGCACAGCTCCAGAAACGGCTGGCGGCGGCGCAAATGCGTTTTGAGTCGGCACGCAGCGCCTGCCATACCACGATGAGGAAAACGCTGGAAGAAGCGCGCGGGCAATTGGGGCTCGCTGCTGCGTCACTGGATGCTCTTTCGCCTCTCAGCGTGTTGCATCGTGGTTACGCGATCGCTCAGGACATCCAGGGACACACGTTGATGGATAGCAGTGCCGTGGAGGTCGGTGATCAGGTTCGCGTGCGTCTGGCTAAGGGAGCGCTGGACACGCGGGTGGAAGCAAAATCAGGGGAGAACCCCTTGCTCGGAAACTCTGAGAATAGCTAACGGAGCAGCCGCTTTTAGGATCGGACGAACATGCAGATGACTGGCGATCAAAGGATCGGTGAACGCCAGCGCAAGCGGATTGTAATCAACCTGGGTGGCGCTCCGCCGGGGACACCGGCAGGCCGTAGGCGTACACGATGGCCCAGGATTCTCGCCCTGTTCGTGATTGTCTTCGTAGCGGTTCTGGCTTTAGCGCTAACGGCAGCTTTTCTCTGGTGGCGCCACTACCAGACGACACCGCCTTACTCCCTTGCTCTGCTGATTGATGCCGCGCAACGCGACGATACCCAGGCGATGGACCAAATCATGGACACTGATCAGATCCTGCGCAATCTTGTTACGCAGGTGACAGATAGAGCGGTGTCCCGCTATGGCATTACATTAAGCCCGCTACTTCGTAAGCGTGTGGAAGCTCTGGTGCCTGGTCTAATGCCCAGCGTACGACAGATCGTTCGTGACGCTGTGGCGCAAAGAGTGCGTGAGCTTGCGGAGGCGGCGGATCACAGACCCTTCATTGTGGTGGCGCTTGGCATCCCTTATCTTGTTAATATCTCCACCGAAGATGATAAGGCAACCGTGAGCACCACTATCGACGAACACGGCGTCGAGTTGGCTATGGAGCGCGATGGTGAGCGATGGAAGGTGACTAGCGTTAAAGATGACTCAATAGTGCAGCGAATTGTGGACGAAATTATTAAGGACCTGCCGGCTATCGGCCATGCCGATTAGCTGGCGCGACTTTGGTCTATGCGGGCGAAAGGCTAAAGTTGGTGGACCAGAGGCCCCAGGATGACAGCCAACGATCAACAGAGCAGAACCTTCGAAGCCTCGCTAGAGGCCCTCGAACAGATTGTGCGCCAACTCGAACAAGGCGACCTGCCGCTCGAGAAGAGCCTTGAATTGTTTGAGCAAGGTATACGTCTTTCGCGCGAATGCCAGGAACGGTTAAATCAAGCTGAGCGTCGCATAGAGGTTCTATTGCAAGATAATCAGGGCCGACCAGTTGTGAGGGCCTTCGAAGATTCAGACGTGCAGCAGGTGGAGGCACGCAAGAACAAGAGCGTTTCCTAAAGTGCTGTCTTCAGTAGAACTGTCAGACTTCAAGCAGTTTGCGGCAGAAGCGCGGGCCGCGGTGGACGTAGAGCTGAATCAGCTGTTGCCGGGGGAGGGCACTCGGCCGCTGGCGGTCCACAGTGCAATGCGCTGGAGCGTATTTCCCGGTGGGAAGCGCTTTCGTCCTCTGTTGCTGCTGGCTACGGGTGAGTGTTTTGGCGCGCCGCGCGATTCTCTCATTGCTACTGCCTGCGCGGTTGAATTAATCCATACCTATTCGTTAATTCATGACGATCTGCCTGCCATGGATAACGACGACCTCAGACGAGGACGGCCAACGTGCCACATACAATTTGGTGAAGCTACGGCAATTCTCGCAGGCGACGCTTTGCAAACGCTGGCCTTCCAAACAATTGCTGATGACGAGCATCTGGATCCACAAACCCGTGTCCGTTTACTCGGCGAACTCGCACAAGCTTCGGGAACACCGTCGGGAATGGTTGCCGGGCAAGCCCACGATCTGGAAGCAGAAGAGCGCACGGTGGATGAAGAGGAGCTAGAGCAGATACATCGTCTAAAGACGGGAGCTTTGATAACTGCTGCTACGCGCTGTGGAGCAATCATTGGCTCACCTTCGAAAGCGGACCTGATGAAGGTGACCGAATATGGCGCCCAGCTTGGTCTGCTTTTCCAAATAACTGATGATCTGCTGGACGTGACCGCTACGGCGGAGAAGCTCGGCAAAACGCCGGGCAAGGATGCGCGTTCACATAAAGCTACCTACCCTGGAGTGTATGGAATGAAAGCCGCTCGCGAACTTGCCGTGTCAGCCCACGCATCTGCCCGCGCCGCGCTTGAGTCACTAGATCGGCCAGTAGATCGCCTCCAAGCCATCCTCGACTACATACTCGATCGCGGGGCCTAGCGGGCCAAGAGCAAAGGGCGAAGGGCAAAGAGCAAAAAGCGCAGGGCGAAGAGCGGAAGAAACAACTCATTTCTCGATGTTTCTTCTGCTCCCTCCTTCGCTCTTTGCTCTTGGCGCTTTGCTCTTCGCTCTTGGCGCTTTGCTCTTCGCCCTTTGCCCTTTGCCCTATTCGCTTGCGGCCTTCTTTAGTTCCTTCAATTCCTCGGGAATAAAAGAAGTGATCTGGTGAGTCTCTTCGTGACCATCAGCAAAAGACTGATAGAGAGTAAAGTCTGGCAGGGAGAGGCAAGTTAGAGGTGAATGGTGGTTGTATCCGGTGTCGATACCGATCGCGCTGTGAGAGATATAGATGCCATGACGGCCCAGCCGGCCGCGAAGAGGTAGAAATGGTGTCGGAGTATGGCCAAAGATACACGGCTTGCCACGATAGTTCTTATAAAATTCCATGTCGCGCATCCAGAGCAGCGCCTGCGGCACCGTATCGCGCGGGTGCTTGTCGCGATCAAGCCCGGCGTGAACATATATGGCGTAATCATCCTCGTGATAGAACGGCAACTGCTGCAAAAACTCGAGATGCTGGGCAGGGATGCTGCTTTTAATAGCCCGCCGCGCATCGTCCAGATCCTTCTCCTTGTTAATGGACAGCGCCTGCCCAGTGTACTGTTCAAAGGTACGCTCTCCCCCGGTAACAGGTGTGATCCAAAGATTCGTCGTTCCGGCAATAAACTCCAACAACATCTGCTCGTGATTGCCCCGCAAACAGATTACCTGATTGGGATTCTCCTGCTTAATCTTGAGCACGTATTCGACACAACATGGTGCGTCTGGCCCTCGATCAATAAGGTCGCCAAGAAATACCAGCAGATCAGAATCGCTACGCGGAAGCATTTGCAGCAGCGAATTAAGCTGAGCACAACGCCCGTGAATGTCTCCAACAACGAAAGTCTTCATCTATAACCCCATCTGATGCCAGGCTTTTATCGGGGCTACAAGCTCAAGAAAGCGCGGATCATCGCGCAGGTCTGCCCAGTTTGCATCCGACTCGAACCAGAGGTAATTTTCGTTGCCCAACCGGATGGCCCTTTCCAACCACTTAAAGGCCTCGACTTGTCGCCCCTGAAGCAGGTAGGCAGAAGCCAGCCAGTAAGCAATGTCATGATCCGCTTTAGCAACTTCTCGCACATGGTCGGTCAATTGCTCGTTCGCCTCAGTATGCTTTCCCTGCGCGCTCAAACAGATTGCCAGAATAGGGCGGATACCATCCATTTTCGGATGGCGCTCAAGTACCTGCTGAAGTAGACGCGTCGCCGCCTCAACCTCGCCGCGATAGTAGAGAACCCGGGCGCGAAACGTCTTTATCAGCGGATGATCCGGCTCCATCGCGGCACCTCGTTCGAGTTCTCTTAAGGCCTCTTCATATTTGCCTTGATACATTTGAATGCGCGCGCGATTGTAGCTGACCACTACTAGTTCAGCAGGGTTAAGTCTGACCATCCTGTCAAAGCTGCGCAACGCGCGATCATACTTACTATCCAGACGTGCCAACACCCCACGCACAAAATGGACGCCAACATCGTTTGGATACTCTTGCCGCAGTCGCTCTACTTCGTCGCGCGCGTGCTGCTTCTCGCCCTTGGTGAGATCGATGAAGACCATGTGCATGCGCGCTTCCAGCAGATCCGGGTCCAGCGAGAGAGCCTTCTGAAAGGCTGCCTCTGCCTTCTGATGATCGCCGGCTTCACCGAGGCCTTTCAGAACACGGTTTACATAACAACCACCCAGGGCGGAGTAAGCCAAGGCAAAACTCGGATCCCTCTCAATCGCGCGCTCAAAATGGGCAATAGCACTATCGACATCCTCCCGGTCAATAGTGTGATAGATAAACTGGCCCATACAGTGACGCCCACGGAGATACTCCTCCGAGGCAGCGCCATCCGCGGTTGACCCCTGTCCCAGCGCCTTCTGCTCGGCAGCAGTAAGCTCGACACGCAAACCTTCGACGATGTGCTGCACAATTGCATCCTGCACGCCAATAACGTCCCTCGCGTCAGCGTCAATGCGATCGCTCCAAAGAATCTGATTGGTCCGTACATCAAGCAACTGGGCCGTTACGCGCAGCCGCTCGCCTGCCCGCAAGAAGCTGGCTGTGAGAATCGCACCTACACTCAACTCACGGCCCGCAGCCTCAGCGTCGAATGGCTTGCCCTGGTACTTCACAATCACTGATGAGGGACGCACGATCAGTGAGCGCACGCGGGCGAGTTCCGTGATCACGGCGTCGGCCAGAGAAAACTCGTAGAAGTTTGTCTCAGGGTCATTACCCAGGTTCTTGAAAGGCATGATAGCAACGCTTTTGCGGTCCCCCAGACTAGTGGGCGTTTCCTCAGCGTGCGCGGTATAGCTTCTGTTTTGCGCGGATGTCCCGTAGGACGGCTCAACGCTGCCCGTCTTGCTCTTCAGCCAGCGTACGGCGCGGCTCAAGGGGCTGCCGGATGACAGATGTCGCGGCGCGACCGGCGCCAGCGTGGCTTCGACGGGCGCACTAGACGCCGCCGTGAGTGACCGCAACAGTGCCCGCAAGTCGTCTCGCAACTGATCGATCTTCTGGTATCTATCGCGGGGTTGTTTGGCGAGCGTTTTGTCGAGGATCTGTTGCAGACCCTGTGGCAAAGGTCCTGGTCGTGCCTGCGCGAGAGGAATCGGTTCCTCGTGTAAGACAGCGTGACGCACGTCGACGGCGGTTTTCCCCCGGAACGGCCAGCTACCGGTGAGCATCTCATAAAGCAGCACCCCGGTGGAAAAAATGTCCGCACGCGAATCGACACGGTCACCCCGGGCCTGCTCAGGCGCGGCGTAAGTCGCCGTTCCATAAGGGACTCCTACCTCCGTCAACTCGGTATGGTGTATGCCGGAATCCCTGGCAGCACTCTCATCGAGGAGCTTGGCCAAACCAAAATCCAACACTTTGGCCTGCCCCTTACTGGTGACCATCACGTTTCCCGCTTTGATGTCTCGATGAATAATGCCCAGGGAATGGGCTGCGGCCAAGGCGTCGGCAACTTGAATGGCAATGGACAACGCGCTCTCGATCTCAAGCGGCCTCCCACTTACGAGTTGGCGCACATTGCGACCATCAATGTACTGCATGGCGATGAAGTTCACGCCATTGATTTCGTTGAGGTCGAAAATGGTACAAATATTCGGATGATCCAGCGCTGAAGCAAGCCGCGCCTCGCGTTCAAAGCGCTTTAGGTTTGCTCCCCTGGCAGTGAGCTCCGGCGGCAGCACCTTGATAACAACCGTACGACCCAGCTTCGAATCGACCGCCTTGTAGACCGTTCCCTGCCCGCCCGCACCGAGCTTTTCGAGAATCTTATAATTCCCAAGTGTTGTTCCGACCATGTTAAAACGGGGGTGAAAGTAGCCCAGGCGCGAAACCCTCTAGATCTCGCGCCCGGGCCCACCCACCCCGCAGCTCAGTGAAGTGCCCGCCAGTCGCCAGCGCGGCCGCAGAGCCTGGTCCAGCCAACAAAGCTATTTCGTAATACCCATCTGCCAGAGCATGAAGGCGTAGTCAAAGGCAACTTCCTTTAGAGCATCATAACGGCCTGAAGAACCACCGTGTCCGGCTCCCATGTTCACCTTCAGGAGCAGCGGCTTATTATCCGTCTTCATCGTGCGCAGCTTCGCTACGAGCTTGGTTCCCTCCCAGTAAGGGACCTGACTGTCATTGAGCGATACCTTTACAAGCATCGCCGGATAGTCTTTCGCTGCGACATTGTCGTAAGGCGAATACTGCTTCATATAATCATACGCACTCTTCTCTTGTGGATTGCCCCACTCGATAAACTCGCTGGTAGTTAGTGGTAACGAGGCATCCAGCATCGTATTGAGAACGTCCACAAACGGCACCTGAGAAACTACAGCCTTGAAAAGGTCCGGACGCATATTGGTTACCGCACCCATTAGCAGCCCGCCTGCGCTGCCACCCTGAATGACAATCCGATCCTTTGAAGTGTACTTATTGTTGATCAAGTATTCGGCACAAGCGATAAAATCTGTGAAGGTGTTCATCTTCTTCATCATGCGACCCTGCTCGCGCCACTCTTCTCCCAGTTCTCCACCTCCGCGAATGTGTGCGATCACATATATCGCGCCTCGATCAAGCAAGCTCAAACGATTCGACGAAAAGGTTGGGGGAATCGAATACCCGTAGGAGCCGTATCCGTAAAGCAGCAAGGGAGCCTGTCCAGTGATCTTTGTGCCACGACGATAGACAACCGACATGGGGATCTTTGTACCGTCTGAGGCAGTGGCAAAAACGCGCTCCGACTGGTAGTTGCTTGAATTGAATCCGCCGGGCACTTCGGTCTGCTTCACCAGCGTCGCCTTGCGTGAGTTCATGTCGTAATCGAATACTGAACTCGGAATCACCAGCGACTGGTAGTTGTAACGAACCACCGGTGTATCAAACTCCCGGTTAACTCCCACTGACGCCGAGTAAACTGGTTCAGGAAACTTCACTCGATGGCTCTTGCCGGTCTTGAGGTCAAACACCTCTATTTGCTGCAACCCGTTTTCCCATTCCGAAACAACGAGGTGGTTTGCGAAAAGATCAATCTCGGCCACCTTGACGGCCGGACGGTGCGTCACCACATCCTTCCAATTTTTCTCAGATGGATCAGACACAGGCGCCGTAACCACCCGGAAATTCTTGGCATTCTTATTAGTACGTATGTAAAAGAACTGATCCCGATAATCGACGTCGTATTCGTGATCAGGTTCGCGGGCGCGAATAATCTTCAGTTCGGTGGCGGGTTTGTCAGCCGGCAAATAACGAAACTCATTCGAGGTCTTGCTTACCGAACCCAGGAAGATCATAGCTTTGTCGCGAGAGCGATACGCAATAACATCAAAGAGCTCATCCTTCTCTTCAAACATCAGATCGGTTTTCTCGCTGCCCAGAACATGCCGAAAGAATTTATCCGATCGCTTGGTTACCGCATCTTCGGTGGTAAAGAAAATGGTCTTATTGTCGGTGGACCACATCACATTACCGGTTCGTTCGAAACTTTCAGGGAGAAACTCTCCGGAACGGAGATCCTTAATTTGCAGCTTGTATTGACGATAGCCGGTCGAATCCGTGGAGTAGGCCAGCAGATTGCCATCGTCGCTTACCACAAATGCGCCAATACTCAGAAACTTGAGACCCTTCGCCAGCTCGTTCTGATCAAGAAGGATCTCTTCCGGGGCTTGAAGGCCACCGCGTTTCCGGCAGTAGATGGGATACTGTTTACCCTGCTCCGTCCGCGTATAGTAGAAGTAGTTGCCCCACCGGTAAGGCGCGGTCTCGTCAGTCTCCTTAATGTGACCGACCATCTCCTTGTAAAGGTTTTCCTGCAGACTTTCGGTCGGCTTCATAAAGGCGTCGGTATAGGCGTTCTCAGCTTCAAGGTGAGAAATTACAGCCGGACTGGATTTCTCGCGTAACCAGTAATAATTGTCCGTGAGCGTCTCACCGTGAATTTTTATGACTTTTGGTTTTTTCTCTGCCATTGGTGGTTTGGGAGCTGTAGTGCCACCGTTTGCTTGCGCAAGGACGGTGACTGCTGTAGTAAGAATCGTAATCACTATAAAGAACAACAAACTCGAGGAATCGGCAAGTTTTTTCATGGGACAGACCTTCTTTGTAAAGAAATATTTGTACAGACTTAGCTTTGAAAGGCGTCATCACACGGGATTTCGAATTGCGGAATGGGGATTGCGGATTGAATCCACAATTCGCAATCCGAAATCCGCAATCCATATTTTGGTTCTTCGGAGCAACGCGTTTCCAGGCGAGGAGTCAAATAAAACTCAATCTGAGGTCAGTTGTTGCCGGCGCCCGGCCGGCTAGTCATGAACAGTTCAACCACGCGGCGGGTCGCCCCAACCCGAAGCCTTGTATTTGCCGTCTTCGACGATGCATGGAACCGTGGGATCACCTCCAGAATAAGCGAACATTTCGGCGCGTCGCGCGCGGTCATTCTGCGCATCGTACTCAAGAAATGAAACGCCCTTCGCCTTATAAAAATCCCGTGCCTGCTGGCAGTAGGGACAGCCCGGCTTTGTATAAATGACCAGTGCCAAATCTCTTGACCTCCGTTGCGATAGTTTAGCAACGCAAGCCAGCGATGAGAAGCGGCCAGGAGGTAGGTCGTGTATGCGGATCTTGCATTGCTTCCGCACCAGCATCTATAGTCACAAATATGTTTTCGGGCAACGAGGAGGCTTCGGGAAAAGCAATCAACTCACCTGACAGTCCGTTGGAAAGCGATCTCCTGGATCCTTATGAAAAACTTGTTAGCATCCAGGTGCTCGACCAGCAGGTGCGAGTTCCTGAGAAGAACCGGCTATTAAGGTGCTTCCAGTATCTGTCTCTCAACACCATATCCTATGGAGATTTCTGCTGGAATGGCGAATGCACCAACTGCCAAATCTGGTATCACCACTCCGGCCAAGTCGAGGCAAACGACAAGCCCGGTTTAGCCTGCCGAATGGAAGTGATTGAAGGAATGGTGATAACCAACCTTAGCAAGTTTATCGAAATAGACGGTATTACCAGATAAGGTCAGTATTTCGGTAATGTCGGGTCGACCTCATTGGACCAGGCAAGAATACCACCCTTTAGATTGAGTAAGTTCCCGGCAAAACCGGAACGCTGCAGGGCCTCGATGGCCTTTGCGCTGCGGCCACCCATCTTACAATGCACAACAGTCTCTTGCTGCGCGTCAATCTCCCCCATCCGCAGGACAATCTGGGCCAAAGGAATATGGATGGAGTTGGGAATTCTGGCTATCGCTACTTCTTGCGGTTCGCGCACGTCTATAATCTGAATGTCTTCACCTTTATCGAGACGCTCTTTCAGTTCAGTCGCAGTAATTTCCGTCATTATTTAGCGCTCTCCCACTTTCGCTTGTGCAAATAGAACTCGTTTGAGATTGAGACTAGCACACGAGGTGCCAGGAAATAAAACACCTCAGCAAGCCGGAGGCGTCTTGATTCGCAAGCTTGCGACAGGGACGGTTTGCAACCATTCGCGGGATAGAGAGCACAATTCAATGTGAGAAAGTCCGGACCGGGACTGCCAAGGGCCGATGTGGCAAAGAGGGCGCCAAAACCTCATGGCGCCTTGCCTGAACCTCTTAATGATGTGACCATATTCTCTTAAGATGAACTCCCGGAGGGGTAAAGATGAAGTTCGAATTCTACCGGTCCGATCTCGACAAAGTGCCGAAGTTGTCGGTCGACGGCACTGTTCCCAACAGCATTCACTTCTCTCACTGGGAAGGGAATGAAACGCCTGTTGAAGTGAAGGCCGACACTTCGACCGAGATCGTTCTCAACGTCGTGGCCTCTTCCGAAATGAAACGCTTAACGCAGGGTATTGAGCTCGTTACGAATAACCACTTCGATACCGATGGCGTACTCTCAGTCTGGTCAATGCTTGCCGGCGAGCAAGCCCTGGCGTTGCGCGACAAATTGATCGCGGCAGCCGAAGCGGGAGACTTCTGCGAGTTTAGGAGTGACGATGGCGTGCGTGCCAGCATCGTGATCCAGGGAGCCGACCAGGCCGGTACTGAAAACGATGCCGGCTCACCTCTTGCTTCTTATTTGGCAGGCGAAAGCGTAACTGATGAAGCGCGTGAGTACGAATTGGTGCTGCCTGAAGTTGAAAAGGTACTTACTAAAACCAATGATTACGAACATCTGTGGCGTGCCGCCTGGATTCAGATTGCCAGAGCACGGGAAAGCTTCGAGCGTGGCGAGTCGAGCATAGAAGAGTTTGACGAGCCTTCCCTGTCGCTGATCACCTTAGCGCCAAACATATTTGGGGCCGGGGGGCTCAATCCTGCTCGTCATTCTGCCCCGTTCACTGTAATTTCAAAATACTCGCGCGGCCGGCTCTTCCTGATTGCCACGCCATTAGAATCGCGCTGGACCTATCGCATTGATTACCCCTATTACTCATGGGCAGAGACCGTCGTGCGTCCTCGGATTGAACGGCATGACTTCACCTCGCTTATCAGTGAACTTGATCGACTGGAAAGCAATAAAGAAGGCCATTGGCAGATCGACCGGAATGAGATGACCTCCGCGGTGAAGTTTCTGGGGCCAGATGAGAGGCTTGCCGGATCTACCCTCACGCCGGAGCGCGTCGCAGAAACTGTGCGCCGGGAACTCTCGTATCTCGAACGCGCGGCTGCGGTCGTTTAGTAAACACACCGCCAGGTAGAAAATGAGCTGCACCATGAGCGGAACGACAAAAATCTCCATCCGGGCGCGCATTGCATGCACGACGTAATCATTCTTGGCGCCGGACCGGCTGGACTTTCTGCGGCGCTTTGGTGCGATCAGCTTGGCCTCGACACGTTGGTTCTCGAAAAAAATGTGGAAATTGGCGGACAGCTGCTTTCTGTTTACAACCCCATCGATAATTATCCCGGGCTGCGTGCCGCCACCGGTCGAGAATTTCTGGGGCACCTTTCGGAGCGGCTAGACAAGGCCGACTTTGACCTTTGGACTGGCGCCGATATCATAAGTGTCAATCTCAAAGCAAAGCAGATCTCGTTGAGCAGTGGCGAAGAACTGCAATCGATCGCCTTGATCCTGGCGACGGGTGTGCGGCGGCGTCAACTCGGTATCCCCGGCGAAAAGGAGTTTGTGGGCCACGGTCTGATTGAATCAGCAATGCGCGATCGCGATTCATTCGCAGAGAAAGATGTGTGCGTCATTGGGGGCGGTGATGCGGCGGTAGAAAATGCATTATTGCTCGCCGAGGTCTGTCCCACAGTTACGGTCGTTCATCGGGGTAAATCTCTCCAGGCAAGAAGAGATTTTGCCGAGCAAATACGCACCAACCACCGTCTGACGGTGTTCACAGAATCTACGGTCACCAGAATCATCGGCAAGGAAGAAGTAGAGGCTGTTGAGATAGTTCGCAAGGAAGCACTCAAGCCTTTCCAGATGGCTGTCCAGGGTGTACTGATTCGGATTGGCGTGGAGCCAAACACCGATCTGTTTCGGCAACAACTCAAAGTGGACGAACACGGGTACGCTTTAGTAAACAGTGAACATGAGACGGATATTCCGAACGTATTTGCAATCGGGGACATTTCTAATCCGCGAGCTCCAACGATTAGCGGCGCCGTGGGCGCCGGGGCAACGGCGGCTAAAGTAGTCGCGGCCCGGTTGAATAGAGGATAAGAAGTCTTCTGAAAAACGAGTTCCAAGCGGAATGACTGAAACCGAATCAACCACAAGGGGCAGCGAGGCGGCTTACACGGCAGTGCACATCGCCGCCTATCCAATCGATTATTTGGCAGGCATCGATCTGTACAACGCCGGAGAGTTTCATGCCGCCCACGATGCGTGGGAAGAACGTTGGATGGGTGAAGCTAGTTATGAGGAGAAGCTGTTCCTGCAGGCGATGATTCAATCGGCTGTAGCTTTTCATCATTTGGAAATCGGTCGCCCCGGAGCAGCCCGGCGGATGTATCAGATGGCCAAGGAGAAGTTTGCACGGCTGGGTAAGAGAGTCTTTATGTCTCTCGATCTGGACGATTATCAAAACCAACTCGACCTGGCGCTGGCGTGGTTACTCAGCGTGCCGGATCCAAGGCAACTGGTCGCGCCTGATTTCGCGCCTCCTAAGATAAGACTGTTACCCGAGGCCAGCGCCGACTTTTGAGCAGCACTATCATGCCCCTCAATGAACTCAGATTGTTTCTTCTGGCGCTGTGGCTGGGTGCAGCCATGTTATTCAGTGCCGTTGTCGCCCCGGTAGGCTTCTCCGTGCTCCGGGCTCTCGCGGTGCCGAATGCAAATGAGCTTGCCGGGACAATTGTCAGTCGCACGCTAGCGATCGTTAACACCAGTGGCTTCGTTATCAGCCTGCTCGTACTTCTGACGGCATTTGCCTCGAGACGACTCGGTGGCCGTCGCTGGTTCTGGTTGGAACTGATTCTGTTGACAATCGTAGCGCTTACCACAGTCATTGGCCGCTGGGTAATCGCGAGCAAGATGCTGGCCTTGCGCGCGTCAATGGTCCTGCCGATCGATCAAGTGGCGCCGGAAGATCCCCGGCGAATCGCATTTAATGCTCTCCATCGATACTCTGTGACTGCCTTGCTGATTGCTATGATGGCGGCAGTTATCGCATTTTTCGTGATGGCGCGCCGCACGCGGCTAAACTAACGGAAGAGGACCTGACCATGGCAGCCGAGATTATTGAGAAGATTGACGATTGGAAGCGCAATTTCGCCGACTGGCGAGATAGTAGTGCGGCAGCGCCCGGCTATGAGATTAACGAATCGTACCCCTTCGTCAAGAACAGACGGGCGCCGTTCATACCCGCTCGTCGAGCGCTGCCAATGCTTAACCTGGCACTGATCTCTTCAGCTGGCGCTTTTATCGATGGGACAGAGCCATTTAATACCACCACCGCAGACGGAGACCTTGATTTTCGAGAAATACCCGCCGAAATCGAAATTCGTGATCTCCGTTTCGCTGCTCGCGGTTATGACCCGGCGGCCGTCCAGCAAGATATTAACTCTCAATTGCCGCTGCCTCGATTATTTGAGTTTGAATCAAATGGAATTATTGGCCAGCTTAATCCTGTATTCTGGAGTTTCTGCGGCTACATTCCCAATGCGGCGCGATTAGTTGAAGAGGTGCTACCGCGTCTGGTGGAACGGGTTGTTCGCTATGAGGTGCAGGCAGCGTTACTTATCCCAGCTTCTCGACTTTGCCATCAATCGGTTTCCCTGGTCGCGCGGGCCATTGAGGAAGCTCGCATTCCCACCATGACTTTGGGTGTCGACAAAGCGGTGCTTGAGATGGTTCGGCCTCCTCGAGGCGCATTCTACGCAGGTCGGTTGGGCTGCGTAGCTGGCGAGCCCAATTGGCCGGAACATCAACGCCGCGTGCTCGATGAATCACTGCGGTTAATTGAGCCGATGGATCAGGCCGGAACCCGTAAGCTTGTCGTCGAATTGGAGAGTCAAGTCGAAAAGGAGCGCGGCGAGAAGTAAGACTGGAGAGAGTTCTATCGGCCGCTTTAAACTACCGTAGGTGAACACCTTAGGCGCCGACGTTTTCCGGTATAGCCTTCCTGCTGACAATGTCGCTGATTACCTGTGTCACCTGCGAAAAATCGAATGGTTTGCCAATAATGATGTCGACCAGATTCTCTTCGCCTGCGGGGGGCACTGTACCAGGACCATAGCCTGTAACCAGCACAATGTTGATCTCGGGTTGTCGTTTGCGAATCTCTCGCGCAGTCTCCCAGCCATCCATTTCGGGCATTGCCAGATCTGTAAAGATCAGATCAAACTCCTTGCCGGCAACCTCTTGCAGTGCCTGATATCCACTCTCAGCGAGTACAACCTTGTGATCCAGCATGGTCAACATGTCAGCCAGTGTTTCTCTCACCGCATCCTCGTCATCTATGACCAGGATTCGAAGCGGCGACACCTGCAACTGCTTTTCTGCTAAACCAGTCTCTTCCGGGCCAGTCTCTTCAAGGGCGGGAAGCTCGATGGTAAAAGTCGTTCCGCCACCAACTTCCGAGGTCACGCTGATGGAACCTTCATG
Source organism: Pyrinomonadaceae bacterium (assembly GCA_035283325.1). GTDB lineage: Bacteria > Acidobacteriota > Blastocatellia > Pyrinomonadales > Pyrinomonadaceae > PSRF01. The sequence goes on from DATEUF010000019.1 coordinate 19,739, forward strand.
CCGTTCGATTATGCTGTAACTCACTGAGAGACCGAGACCGGTGCCATGCGCCCCTTTGGTACTAAAAAACGGGTCAAAGATCTTCTGACAAATCTCATCCGGCATGCCTACACCAGTGTCGGTAAACTTCAGCTTCAAACGACCCCCGTCGTGCAAGCAACTGATCGAGAGTTTTCCTCCGTCCGGCATCGCATCGACGGCGTTGACTATTAAATTTACAAATACCTCGCGCAGTTCCGACGCGCTGCCATATGTGCGCTCTGCTCTGTGGGCGTCCAGGTGGACTTGATAGTCGAGGCCTTGTTGCCGTGCATCGTTTTGCCAGCGGGTCCTGGTGATTTCGATCGCATCCTGAAGCAGATTACGCACATCCACCACTTCAAACTCCTTCGCCGGCGACTTCCGAGCAAAGGTCTGAATACGGCGAACAGTGGCGGCCGCATCCTCCGCCGCGGTCTGTATAATATCCAAATTGCGTAGCAGGGCGTCGTTCTGTATCTGGCGCCGCAAGAGTTGGGCCCGACCAAGAATGGCGGCCAAGGAATTATTGAAGTCATGGGCCACGCCGGAGGCCAATTGTCCGAGGGCCCGGAGTTTGTCGGCGCGAGCTGCCCGTTCGCGCTCCTCTTTTTGCACCGTAATATCGCGGGCTAGTCCCAATACACCAGTAGTCTGGCCCTCGACTATCAGTGGTGAATTATCAACTCGAGCGTAACGTAAGCGCCCATCGTGGGCCGCGTAGCGCATTTCATAGGTTTGTGCCTGGCCACTTAATGCTATTTGAAGTTTCTCGGCCACCAAATCCCGGTCACCTTCATAGATCATCTCGAGTAAGTGACGGCCTATAAACTCCTCACGACTAAAGCCGAGTCCCTTCAGTGTTGCCGTGTTGCACCACTTGAATCGCCCCTCCGTATCCAGCGCATAGATCGATTCCCGAGCACTCTCGAGAATATTGGTCAGCAGCGATTGGTGTTCGCGGGCCACTGCCTGGACGTTTCGAAGCTCGGAAATATCGCGAGCCGTGCAAACAACTGCCCTTACCTCACCGTCATTAAGAACCGGCTCAATAGAAACCAGCAGTTGCCGGTCGAACTCCTGAGGAGTGATTTCGATCGTAAAGCTACGCCCTTCATCCAGAGCTCTTTCGACGACGCAATGATTCTCAGCGTTGGTTCGCAGAATGTCGCAACACTTGCGTCCCAACAGATCGCGCGGATGGGAGTACTCCATTGCGGCCCCAGCGCGATTGACTCTCTTGAGTCGTCGCTTAGAGTCGAAAATGAAAACACCGTCCGACATGGCATCAAAGGTAGTTTCCCACTCGGTTTTGGCCCGCGCGACGATTTCGAAAAGTTCCGCCTGAGCGATGCCGATGGCCAGCCGTTCGGCAACAGCACCCACCAGCTCTACGTCGTCGCCTGTCCAATGACGCACCCGGTCTACCTGATGAATACACAGGACGCCGCGGAAAACGCCCTTCACCACCAGGGGGTAGTCAATCTGCGACCGTAGATTCAAGGCACGCGCGTTGTCGCGGACGCAGGCGCTAAACTCCGACGACCCCTCGTTGTAGTTTAATGAATCATCAATAATGATTGGCTGTGAAGATCTTAGTAGGTGTCTGCCAATTGGATCATCGTAGCGGACCGGAAGGTGACTGATGCTGGTGCAACCTTCAGCAACGTATTCGTGTTCCAGCGGCGATACGGGGTTCTCCGAATTGTAGAGATGCAAATGCACGCGGGAAGCAGAGAGCGCTCGCCCAAGCTCGCGCGTCGCCGAGCTTAATACCTCCGCAAGGCTCAGTGATGCACGGATAGCCATCGTAAGCCGATTGATCAAAACCTCACGAGTTGAGGTTGCTTGCGACTTCTGATAGAGCTCGGCCTGACGGATCGCAATTCCCGTCTGATCAGCCACAGCCTTAGCCAGGGCAACATCGGCATCGCTCCAGGCGCGCAATTCTTTTGTTGTGGAAAGCGCAAAAGCTGCGGGCACGTCTTCGCCAACTCTTATGGCTACATACATGATGGAGCGCACCGCGGCTTTTGCCAGAAGGCGCTCGTACACCTGAGCAATCCGTTCATCATGCGCGACGTCGTCAAACGTAAGGACACCATTATCGTTAAGAGACTTGATCAACTCCTTCAGATCAGCCAGATCAAAGTCGGCGGCAGCAGGCGGTACTGTCTCGACATGATATTCGGCGACGTTGATAGCACGTTGCCTTTTCTCGTCTTTGATGAATAGCGAGCACCGGTCAACATGAAGGTGTGAGCCGAGTTCACGTACGGCCGTACGGAAGATTTCACTACTATCCAACGAATAGCGGATAGCTTGCGAAATCCGGTGAGTCATCGCCTCACGTTCAGCCTGTTGCGCCAATGCCTCCTCAGCTCGACGGCGCTCAGTGACATCGACACCTACTCCGCCGACAAACCGGTTGCCCGAGACGTCCTTCATGGGAAACTTGAACGTCAGCCAGTGGTGAGGCTGGCCATCGTGAGCGGGCAAAGTCTCAATTATCTCTTCGGGCGCGCCTCTGCCCAGCACCTGTAGGTCGTGTTTGTGAGTTCGCTCCGCAATCTCGTGCGGCAGCCAGTCAAAACTCGTTCTGCCGCGCAGAAAGGTGAACTCCCGCCCAAACATCCGTTCAAAGGGTTGGTTGACATAGACGTACCTGCCTTCCTGATCCTTCATGAAAGCGACAGCCGGACTGTTATTCATGAAACCGTGAAAGAACGCCTGGCTCTCACGCAGTGCATCCTCTGAGCGTTTACGTTCTGTAAGGTCGCGACCGATTCCCTGAATGCCGACAGCTTTGCCGTTCCGGTAAATGAGTTGCGTGCTAACTTCCAGACGAACACGCCGGCCTTGCTTGGTAACGATCTCCAGCTCATACACTGTAGGGAACTTACCACTCGTTTTTTTAGCCATCATTTGACGAGCCAGAACCAAATACTCAGGGGCGAGCACGTCAGCGATATTCAGATTTAGAGCCTCTGAGCGGCTGTAACCCGTGATGCTCTCGCCGCTGCGATTCAGAGAGGTAAAATTTCCCAGGAGGTCGTGTGTGTAAATTATATCGTTAGCGTTCTCGAATAATTCTCTGTATCGGGCTTCATTGTCCTGCAACGCCCTTTCGGCCTTCCGGCTTTCAGTGATATCAGTTGCGACGCCTATGACTCCACAGACGGCACCGCGATCATCACGCAACGGTGAATATCGAGTTTCGAACACCAGCTCATCAAACTCTACGGCCGCCGTAAAACTTTCCCCGGAAAGGGCACGCCGAGTGTTCTCCAAAACATGCGGCGCATGGCCATAAACATCATTAATCGACTGACCCACTACCTGCCCTGGCTTGCGTCGCAGCAGTTCCAAACCCCTTCCTTCAGACAGTGTGATAACGCCATTCCGGTCTACCGCAAAAAGTATCAACGAGGCGCTATTGATAACAGTACTCAGGCGCTCTTCAGTCTGTCTCAGCACGTCGTGTGCCCGCTTGCGCTCTGTTATATCCCGAATCACTGTTTGCACCGCCGGGCGACCCTGATAAGTGAAGGGCATACCAGCGACTTCAACATCGATGATTTCGCCATCAAGCTTGATGAATTTCTGTTCAGCCAATTCTGTCGGAATGCCCTGCCGCTCGATCTGTTCAACACGCTCTCTCACCATCTCTCGATAATCGGGATGGACAACATCCAGGATTGGCTTGCCAATCAGTTGCTCCGCGCTTGACGCGCCCCACAACTTCACAGCGGCGGGGTTCACAAAAGCAAATTTGCCGTCACTATGGACCACGATCGCTTCTGGTGAGAGCTCAACCAGCCGGCGATAACGCTCTTCACTTTCCTTGAGCGCTTGTTCTGCCAGCTTCTGCTCAGTGATGTCGCGAACAACTCCGCGCACGCCGGTCGCGTGCCCGTTCTGATCTCGGTCTACGGTTATGACAGCCTCGAGGTAGCGCCAAATGCCCCGCGCATCCTGCAGGTGATAAATGGAGCGCTTCGAAGAGCCGAAGTTTGGCCGCTTCGTTGCCTCGATATCACGAGCCGCGGCTTTGTCCCCAATCAAATCGCTTAAATGTGCTCCCACAAGCTTCTGGGCCGGACGACCAAAAAAGGTGGCGCCGGCAAGATTGATACTCGTGATGAAACCACTCATGCTGCGGGTGTAGATGATGTCCTCTGCCTCTTCCACGATTTCACGGTAGTGCTTTTCGGCACGGTGACGCTCGGTTAGTCTTGCGACCTTTACCAGTACCTCTTCATTTCGAAAAGGTAGATGCAGATAGTCGTCGGCCCCGGCATTGAGTCCAGTCAGGCCATCATCGGATGTATTCAAGAGCCCGCTGATGAGCATTATGGGTATCGTTGCGGTTTTGACGTCAGCTTTGAGGCGCCGGCAAAGCTCAATACCACCCATTAGCGGCATTACAACATCACTGATCACCACATCGGGACTGAAGGAGAGCACCAGATCCCAGCCCGTTTGCCCATCAGCCGCCCACTTGACTTCATAGCCTTCGGCTACCAAAAGCTCGTTCAGGAGGTCACGGATCTTCTGATCGTCATCAACAATCAGCACCCTAGGGCACTGGGAGAATTGCGTAGTCATTATTCGCGTGAATTCTGTCTGCTGGAGTAACTCAGACCCGTGCGCCGCCGCAGGGTGGATGGAAGCGTAGGCTGCACTGAGGCATGCGGCAGCCCACCGCCTTCAGTATAACAAAGCTAATAACTGTTTGTCACTGGGGATTTGGGCGCAAGGAATTCGGTAAATATCAGTGAATTCAAGGCTTTGAGACGGTAGGCCACCGTCTTGCACTGCCCTTTTCGGGCTCGGCGGTCTTTGCGAAGTAGCCGGGGCGGTAGGTTAGTTTTGGGTTCTGTCTGCGCAACTCGGAATCCAGGATCTCGATTTGGATGCGCCGGTAACTGCCGTCGCGCGCCTTGTTGGACGGAGAGTAGGCAACCAGGTATTGCTCGCGCAGGTCTCGCTGAACCTGGACAAAAGCTTCCCGCAACTCCTTTTCGCTGTGAGGGAAATAGGCCCTACCGCCGGTTTGTTCTGAAATCTTGCGCAGTTTACCTTCGTCCACCCCGAAGCTATAACGATCGCCAATACCAATCGCATAAACAAAAGCGTCAGCCTTTTGAGCGCGTTCTATGGCTTCGTTAATCTTCACCTGGCTAATAGTATCTTCGCCATCGGTCAACAAAATTATGGCGCGCCGGCTATTTTCAGCAGAGTCTGCCAATAGCTCGTTTGAGCTGGCCCAGACTGCGTCCCAAATTGCCGTCGACCCAGCCATGATCTGATTGGTATCGGAGATTGGCGGAGTACCACCCACAACTACGCCTCCACCGATGTAACCAGAAGGCGGTATGAACTCTACCCGATCAATAGCCCTCCGCAGCCGCTCGAGGTTCGCAGTGAAGCCTTGCTCCAGTGTAACTTCACCGGTAAATGAGACAATCGCGGCTTCATCTCTATCCGGGCGCATTACGGCCTCGAGAAAGGCACGCGCTGCAGCCTTCTCGTCTGGCAATGTTCTTTCTTCGGATCTGCTCGTATCAATGAGGATTGCTATTGACAGGGGCAAATCCGTGCTCTGTTGAAACGTAAATATCTCTTGAGGAACGCCGTCTTCCAGTACGCGGATATCCTCTTTCCGCAAGTTGCTGATGAAGCGCTTACTTTTGTCTGCGGCTGTGAAGAAGATATTGGTCAGGTTTGTTTCGACGCGCACCACATCATCGGATTCCTGGGGCACTTCTTCCCGAGAAGGCGCAGGCGGTTTTTGTGGCGCCGAAGTCTGTTGTGAACGGCGGGTTTGGCCATCATTCTGTGCCCACGAAGAAACTAATCCGCTCAGGCCAAGCAGGCCCCATAAGCCCGCCGTCAAAACCAGAACTCTTGGGAACCGCCTAAATAGTCGTTTTTCTTTACGGCCTGACACTGTCCGCAATCGCCTTATAACCACGCTTTGTCCTCACTTTCAAACCGTCGCGTCCGTCGGCAAGCTTGACCTCAATGCGACGGTAGCTCCCATCGTAGCGGTCATTTACTGGCTTGTAAGTTACCAGATACTGTGCACGCAGCTCCTTCGAAATCTTTGTGAAGGAGCGTTCCAGGGAAAGCATATCACCGGTGAAGAACGCCACTCCGCCGGTCTCCTCGGCCAGTGTTACCAGATCGCGATCCTTCTTGTCTTTTATCTGTCCCGCTTCAACTCCAGGAACAGTTGATAAGAATCCCGCCTTGGTCGAGATCGCGAAGATGGTCGTTTCGGTTCGTTGTGCGATATCAATAGCATCGCGCAAGTCAGCGCGACTGTAGGTGTCTTCCCCATCAGTAATTACTACTACCACCCGGCGACCGGGTACGGAGCGCAACTTTTCATCACAAAACTGCCAGACTGCATCGAAGAGAGCGGTCTGGTTTCCTGTCTTCTTAACGCTGTAGACCGCGCGATCCAACAGATCGAGCTTATCAGTGAAGTCTTGCTTTAGATCTATTTCATGATCGAAGGTAGCGAACAGCACTCTATCCTTTCGTGGCCGCACTACCGTTTGAATAAAGTTCATGGCGGATTCTTGCTCAAACTTAATTTTCCCAGCAGTGGAAGGTGACGTGTCCATGAGCACTGCGACATACAGCGATTCCAACTGGCCGATGTCGTCAGAAAAAGTTTCAATCTGTTGGGCCACTTTGTCTTCGAAAACAGAGAAATCGCTCCTGGTCAGCCCGGGCACAAACTGACCTTTCTTGTCGACCACGGTAATCGGAAGCCGCACGCGTCGAATGAAAATCTTTTCTGACTCGTCTTCAGAAACTGGTGTAGGAGTGGGTTTCTGTTGCTGCGCCTGAACCACTACTGTGGTTGCCGCCAGGCCACAGGCAAGCGCTAAAGTTCTCAGGAAAAATCCGCAGATGTTATTCATACCGTCAAATTATTAGAGGTAAGCTTGCCCTAATCGGGTGACACGAACCTGCGGTTCGATGCAGACCGCTGCAGCGGTCGTTGCCCTCAAATCTCCCCGGGTTTGTGCCGCTCAACGCCCGGCATTATGTAACCACACACCGGCTTGAAGTCCAAAGTCGGAATAGCCAAGGTATTTGAGCCGCCACATTAGAGCTCGGCAGCAAGCAAATCCAGAAAATTCTTGAGTTCGGCCGGCAATGGGGAGTTGAAGTGCAGGCGTTCATCTGTTAACGGATGATCGAACGCCAACTGCTCAGCATGAAGAAACTGGCGATGTAATTTACGAATCTCTGCACGCAGCTTAACGTTCACGACTGTTTTGTCTCGACCGCCCCCGTAAATTTCATCACCTACGACGGGATGCTTTAACCAGGCCAGGTGTACACGTATCTGATGTGTCCTTCCCGTTTTCAACTCCACGTCCAACAACGTGAAGCGGTGATAGCGTTGGCGCACGCGATAGAGCGACAAAGCCGGCCGGCCATTAGCAACAACTGCCATGCGAGTGCGGTTGGCAGGATCCCTGGTAATTGGTTGCTCAATGCGACCCGTATCTGCCGGCAAGCTTCCATGAATTAAAGCGAGATACGATTTAAAGACCTGGCGGGCTCGAAACTGATTGCTGAGGTTCTCATGTGCGATTTCAGTCTTGGCAACCACGAGCAGGCCGGAAGTGTCCCTATCCAAACGGTGAACGATGCCGGGTCGAGCTGGACCGCCCTTACTGGACAATTGCTGGAAATGGTAGGCGAGTGCGTTTGCGAGTGTTCCAGTTTGGATTCCGGCGGCCGGATGGACCACAAGTCCGGCCGGCTTGTCGACAACAATGATCTGGTCATCCTCGTAGACTACGCTGACAGGGATGTTTTCAGGAGCAAACGGCTCGGTGGGTGATGGTGTTAGCTCAACTTCGATTTCGTCTGCGGCGCGCAGCTTATACGAGGCGCGAGTGCTGGCGCCGTTTACCACAACGTCGCCTTCTTCAATTAATTTTTGCAACCGGGAGCGGCTCCAATTGGGGATATGGCCGGCAAGAAATGCATCGAGACGCACGCCTGAATCACTTGCAGCAATCTTGAATGTGAGGGTTTCGTGCTCCGGCTGTGAATTCAGTGTCGACGTCATCATCTCCGGAAAAACGGAAGAGAGATGTGAAAAGGCCAGCTGGTCGGCAAAGCTATCAGATTCAGCCGTTCTTTCTTTCGAAGTCCTTCATAAATGACACCAGCGCCTCCACTCCGTCGCGCGGAAAAGCGTTATAAATAGATGCGCGAATCCCACCTACAGACCGGTGGCCCTTTAGCCCATCGAGACCCTGCGCAGTAGCTTCGGAGGCAAACTTCTTTTCCAACTCTTCTGAAGGAAGCCGAAATGTCACATTCATGATAGAGCGTGAATCTAGATCGGCATGGCCACGATAAAAATTGCTGGAATCGATCATCTGGTAAAGCAGGGCAGCCTTTTCCTGGTTCTCCTTTTGCATGGCTGTCAGCCCGCCCTTTTCTTGAAGCCATTTGCAGACCAGACTGATAATGTAGATCCCCCAGGTATTGGGAGTATTGTAAAGCGATCGGTTCTCAACATGGATGCGATAATCGAGCATCGTGGGCAACCCATCGGGAATTTGCTTTAGCAGATCGTCACGTATGATCACCAGAGTAACGCCGCTGGGACCCATATTCTTCTGCGCGCCCGCATAGATGAGGCCATACTTCTCGACTGTCAGAGGCTGTGACAAGATATCGGAAGACGCGTCGGCCACAAGTGGCACCACACCAGCCTTCGGCTCCTGCTTCCACTCAACTCCTTCGATTGTTTCGTTTGTGGTGATGTGCACGTACGCGGCGCCGGGATCCAGACGCAACTCGTCCTGACCGGGAATACGAGTGAACCCCCCATCGGCCATCGTTGCGGCCACATTGGCGTTACCCGAGCGTTTGGCTTCCTTTAATGCCTTCTTTCCCCAACTGCCTGTGATTATGTAGTCAGCACTACCACCAGACGGCAGGAGATTCATTGGCACCATTGAAAACTGCAAACTCGCACCACCCTGCAAGAAAAGCACATGATAATTGGCCGGTACGTTTAGTAGTTCTCTCACGCCGGCGTCAGCACGGCGGATGATCTCATCGAAAGTCTTGGAGCGATGACTGATTTCCATCACCGACATGCCCACGCCGGGTAAACTCAGCATCTCGTCTCGCGCCTCTTCCAATACGGGCACAGGCAACACTGCCGGGCCGGCGCTAAAGTTGTAAATGCGTTCAGTCATTTTTTCTTCCTCCTGGCCTATTAACCGTGCCTGCATAAGTTCACTCGCCATACTGTGACCGCATCATACGACCGGCAATTCTGGCGACCAACGATCGCGGCGCCAGACGCTCAGCTTCAACCATGATGACGTTGGTCCATCCCGAAACGATGTTACTCTTTCCACGCCGCAGCCCTCTCAGTGCAGTTTCTACTACCTCTTCCGGAGTTTGAGCAGCACGGGCTGGAGGTTTTTGAGATCGCGCCACTTCAAAGAAATTCGTCTCTGTAACACCCGGACAAAGGGCCATCACGTGAATGCCACGCGGGCGGTTCTCTTCCCAAAGGGCTTCGGAAAACGAAAGAACGAAGGCTTTGGTGGCTGCGTAGACGGCCATGAACGGCACCGGCTGGAAACCGGCAGTGGAAGCAACATTAACGATCACTCCGGCTTTCCGTCGGCGCATAGGCTGGAGGAACCTGTGCGTCAACTCCACCAGTGACTTCACGTTTAGATCAATCATATTAAGCTCGCGCTCGAGATCCAGTTTTGCAAAATCTCCGAAAGAACCAAAACCCGCATTGTTGACAAGCATGTCAATTAGCAGTCCCCGGCTTTCGGCTTCTTCAAAGAGACGCGCCGGGGATCCCGGTTGTGACAGATCCAGCGCTACATGCTGCGCTCTGATGCTGTTGATTCGCCCCAACTCATTACAGAGCGTGACTAGCTTGTCTTCCGAGCGGGCCACAAGCAAGACATTGCGGCCGCGAGCGGCAAGCTTACGTGCAAAGGCTTCACCTATCCCGCTCGATGCGCCGGTGATTAATGCAGCGTTCATCTTAGTCAGAGATCCGGAGTCAACCGCAGCAGATCGAGTTCAATAATGTCGGCAGTCTGCGCCCGCACTCGTTCAAGCAGCTCACGTGAGGGGGCGTTGTCAAGATTGATGCGGGCTACTGCCGCCTTTGCACCCTCGAACACTATGTTTTCCATCTCTTGAACATTTATCTGTTCGGCCTTAATGGCCTCGAGTACGGTCGCCAGCACCCCCGGACGATCAAGGTGGCGCACTACCAGCCGATGCGTGGCAGGCGTGTGATGAGCGAGGTTCACAACATTGGGCACCTTTCCCGTCTGCTTGAACTCATAGACTATGCGCACCGTTTCGACGGCTATTGCATCCTGTGCCTGATCCGTAGATGCGCCGATATGGTGCGTGCCATACAGATTGGGCTCCTTCGCAATTGGGTCGACAAACTCACCAGTGCTCGCAGTGGGCTCCCCTGCATAGACGTCCAGCCCCGCGCGAATGCCACGCGTCTTCATTGCCTGGAGCAGCGCCGCCTGATCGACAACATCGCCTCTAGCGGTGTTTATGAAGTAAGCCCCTTCGCGCATGGCGCTAAAGAATTCCGCTCCTATGAAACTCCGCGTTTCTGGTTTCAGCGCAACGTGAACACTGACTACATCGGCCGCCTGGGCAACAGCTTTCGGCGTGGGTTTGTATTCGATGCCCAATAGTTCTGCCCCCTCAGGAGTAAGACTACGGCTCCAGGCGACGACCTGCATACCAAAAGCTCGGGCCCGCGGAATCATCTCCCTGCCGATTTGGCCAACGCCAATCAACCCGAGTGTGCGGTTGAAGAGGCCACGTGCCTTGGAAAACTCCTTCTTGTTCCACTCGCCTCGTCGCAGGCTGACCACGTTGTCGGCGATGCGGCGATCGAGTGCAAGTATTAACGCAAAGGCCAACTCTGCGACGGCTATGGAATTCTTGCCCGGACAATTAGAGACATAGATACCGCGCCGGGACGCGGCCCCAACGTCGATGGTGTTGTAACCGGCTCCGGCCCTTACCACGAGCTTGATCTGTCCAGCGGCGAGCATCTCCTCGGTGACCTTCGTCGAGCGCACTACCAGTACATCAGGGTTCAGCTGGCCAATCGCTTGGACCAGTGCGCCCTCCTTCAAATCCGGTTGATAAGAGACCTCACACCCGATGGCCTGTAGACCATCGCGACCGGCCTGTTCAAATTTGTCAGCGATTAGCACATTCATGACTAGATACTATGAATCAACAACCCGTCTCGCAGCTTGGGTTCAAACCAGGTCGATTTTGGCGGCATCACTTCGCCAGCATCTGACACCCTTAATAGATCTTCTACCTGGGTAGGAAAGAGTGAGAAAGCTACTACCGCTTTTCCTTCACTGACCAGGCGTTCTAATTCCGCAGTGCCACGCACGCCGCCAACGAATTCGATACGTTTATCAGTGCGTACGTCCTTTATGCCCAGGACAGCGTCAAGCAAACGATCCTGGAGCACACTCACATCCAGCTTGGCTACCATTCCCTCAGGCTTACTCGCATCTGGTGAGAGCCTAAGGCTATACCAGTGACCGTCGAGATACATGCTCCAGGTTCCCCGCTCTCGAGGTGTAGGACTTCCGTTTTCCTCAATGGAAAAATTGCGGCGGACTTGAGCGAGAAACTCTTCCTTAGATAGCCCATTCAAATCTTTGACCACCCGATTATAGGGAAGTATCTGCACCTGGTCATCGGGGAAGAGCACGGCAAGGAAGTAGTTGTACTCCTCCTCTCCCCGGTGCCCAAAACTTTGCTCTTTCAATTCGGCTCGCGCCCGGCTAGCGCTTGCTGCGCGGTGGTGTCCGTCAGCTATGTAGAGATTTGGCACTCCGGTAAACGCATCAACGAAACGCAAAGGATCAGGTACGCGCCACACGGTGTGCTGAATACCGTCGTCTGCCTTGAAGTCGTAGATGGCTTTCCCGCTTGTCGTCTCGTTTACCATCCTATCGATGTCACTGTGTGCACGGTAGGTCAGGAATACTGGCCCTGTCTGCGCCCGCAGAACCAGAATATGGCGAGTGCGATCGTCCTCTTTGTCACGCCGCGTTCGCTCATGCTTGCGAATGACATCTTTGTCATATTCGTCAATGGAGCAACACGCCACCACGCCCACCTGAACGTGCTGCCCACCCATTAGACGATAAAGATAGATGCTGGGGGTACCTTCAGTTTCCAGCGGGCACGTCCTGATTAGATTTGCGTAATTCTCGACGGCCTTGCGATAGACTTCATCACTGTAAAGGTTAGCGCCTTCAGCCAGGTCAATTTCCGGACGAGAGACGTGCAAAAAGCTGAGGGGATTGCCACCCGCAAGTCTTCGTGCTTCTTCCGTGTCCACCACGTCGTAAGGCACGCTGGCAACGCTCGCTGCACTCTCAGACGGTGGGCGCAAAGCGCGGAACGGGCGAATAATTGCCACAATGATCTCCTTTGAACGCTAGGCCCGGGGAGATCCCGGTAGAGATTGCGTCTCTTTCCGACGTACCCGGATTCGCTTTATTGCTAAGGCTTGAACTAAGACTATCCGGTCCGCCGCCATCTTAGCAAGTCGGGAATTTGCTGTCGGCTTTCGTACGATCCACTGTTACAATAGAACCGCATCGAATGGAAAATCGTAGTGATGGTGACGATATCGCGGGACGGCTGCAGCAGTTAGAGAAACGATTCGAGCGTGAAATGCGCGCTCGGGGTTTCGATCCGCAGCAGGCAGCAACTGTTCCCCTGACTCCTCGGCTCGCAAATCTCTATCGTGAGCTGGAAGAGTTGCGCCATGAAATTCGAATCAAAAGAGAACGGGATCTATCATGACCGAGATCGAGCGAATACAAGATCAATTGAAACGTGCGTTTGAAGGAAATGCGTGGCACGGTCCGGCAGTGCTTGAGTTGCTGAACAATGTGAATGCTAGCCACGCGGCTGCCCATCCAATACGAGGAGCGCACAGCGTTTGGGAGATAGTCTTGCACATTGCTGCCTGGGAAAATGCAGGGCGCCGCAGGCTCGAGGGAGATCGAGCTCAGCTTCCCGATGAAGAAGACTGGGCGCCCGTTTTGGATCAGAGCGAACAGGCCTGGCAAAAAACGTGCGAGATGCTTGTCGAGAATCACAGGCAGTTAGTGCAGGCGATTGCGCGCGTAAATGATTCGCGACTGGACGAGCCAGTTTTGGAGGGACTGGCTTCAGTCTATGTGACGCTCCAGGGCGTGGTGCAACACGATCTCTATCATGCTGGACAAATAGCCATTCTGAAGAAGGCGCTCGTTGAAAGAGAGGCAAAATGAACTCGCTGGCCAGTCGTGAATGTGTTCCCTGTCGAGGGGAAGTGCCGCCCCTGAGGGGAGAAGGGATTGTTCCTCTGTTGTCGCAGCTAGCGGATTGGGAGGTGGTTAACGAGCACCATCTGCGAAAGCGATTCAAGTTTAAGAACTTTCGGGAAGCGCAGGCTTTTGTGGATCGTGTTGGCGATCTTGCCGAACAGCAAGGTCACCATCCAGACATCTGCTTTGGCTGGGGAAACGCGGAGATCAAGATCTGGACTCATAAGATCGACGGACTGACGGAAAGTGATTTTGTTCTCGCGGCAAAGATCGATAGTCTACAGGTTTGACAAGATCACGATGCCGTCCGAGAGAACGTAGGGACTCCGACAACTCTATCACCGGCTTCATGCGACCTGGAACTT
>DATEUF010000020.1:0-10959 GCA_035283325.1 Pyrinomonadaceae bacterium
CGTGTGGCAGGTCAGCTTTGGAGATCCCTTGCCCGTTATCCTCTACGGTGATTGCTACCCTATCGTCGGCCAGGTTGGCCGAAACAACAACCCGACCACCACCCGGGGTGTATTTGATCGCGTTATCAATCAAACCTCGAACTACTCTGCGTAAGCCTTCGAAATCACCTTGAGCAGGCGGCAACTGGGCCGGAACAACAGTTGACAGCACGAGGCCCAGCGACTCGGCCCGGTATCTCTCAATCTCTATGGACGATGCAATCAACTCATGAACATCTACTCGCGATTTGCGAAGTGTGTATGCCCCTGATTCGATACGCGATAGATCCAACAAGTTACCGACGAACTCTATTTGGCGTTCGCACTCCGTCGCGATAGTTTTCGAGTAGTCGAGTCGTTCCTCGTCCCTCAGCGCGACTCGCTGCAGCAGGTGTGCAAGTACCTTTATAGTAGTCAAGGGTGTCTTTAACTCATGCGAAACACTGCTTACGAAATCTGATTTCAACCGATCCAACTCGGTGAGTCGTTGTTCACGCTCTTCGATTCTATCGGCCATGGAATTGAAAGCCGTTGCGAGGTCTCCGACCTCTCCGGCATCCGTGATGGGTGCTCTCGCTGATAGGTCACCCGCACCAAGTTGCTGTGCAGTCGAGCGTAGGCGCCGGATAGGCAGCACGATACTTCGCTCGATCACCAGAGCTGCCGCAATCGCTAGCAATAAAGCTACGAGTCCCACCAGAGCGTAACGAGTAACGCGACTGCGAGCCGGTTCATAGAGCGTTGAACTGGGAATTCCAATCATCGCTATCAAGCCGGTATCCCTAACGTGTGCTATCCCGTATACGCGCTTTATCCCGTCAATGGGACTGGTAAGCTCGACGACGTTCGTTCGCTTCTCACCGATCACCGAGGAAAGCGGCGGCCAACTCACGTCCGCTTCCGTCGGTGCCTCTGAACCGCGCCGCCGGTAAAGAATGCGCCCGTCTGAGTCCAGAACGGAAATGATTACTTGTTGGGAAAGTTGGATGTTGTCGAACAGCTCATTAATCGCAGCTCCATCGATGCGGGCGATGACCGCGCCGCCTTTTTCAATCGGCGCTGCGATGACCACGATGGGTCGAGCCTCGTCGAGGGTTCGGTCGGTAACTACAGCCCACGAATTGCGCTCCCGCATTTCAGAAATCAGATAGTCGGTGAGAGCGCTTGGCAGAACCTCTTTGCGTGCTGGCTGCGACATTGTTGTCGTGCCGCCAGCGTTGGTAATCCGCAGATCCATCCAAAAGCGTCGCGTTTGAAGAACACTTTCAAGGTTCTCACGAATAACGGCAGAACGTGGGTCGTTGTCGCCAGCGGACGCAGCAATTGCGTCCAGCGCTTTTTTCTGATCATCAAGCCAACGCTCGAGCGCTATTGATGCAAGCTCGACCTGCTGTTTGACCGAGTCGTCGAGTTGAGCCCAACTGAGTCGCCACATATTTCGAAGATCCAGCGCACCGACAAGGGCCAGGGGCACGGCTATGCCAACTGCAAGCAGGAGTAATTTGCCGCGAATGCCCAAATTCCGTCCCTCCCTCAGACCACTTTCTAACAGGAGCCGTAACACAAGTGTGAAATGGGAACAGAAGTATAGCAACCATAAATGCTGTTGCCGTAAGGGTAAACACTCATGAGATGCTGTGATTCCACTGATTCGCCCCCAGAATGCGCTGGCCTACTATGGGTTAGGGTGTGCATGAGTGTCCTTCAGAAAAGTTAACAACGTTGGATGTTCCTTTGGAAAAATGCGATAAGAGGAGTGAGTTATGAAAGCCGCAGAACATATCCCCAATAAGAGTGATGCCACCATCAAGGGCAGCGTTTTGAGCGAAAGATTTTCACGGATGGCCATTCCCTGGAGGCGGGTCGCGTTATATGCAACTCTCTCTCTAGGGTTCTTTCTGCTGGGATTCGTTCCAATGTGGTTTAAGGCCAGCAGCGCAATCGAGCAGCGTGACGCCTCTCAACGTGAGGTGCGTTTAAGTCAACTCCAAAACACTTTGGGCGCCGCGATGGTTGACGTCCAGCGAGGCGAGTACGAGCCTGCGCGGCAACTCACAAGCGACTTTTATACTAACTTGCGCAGCCAGATAGACGCGGCGAACGCATCCGTGTTCACGCCCGCTCAGCGTGAAACGCTTAGGCCATTGCTTGCTGAACGTGACGACGTGATCACGTTACTTGCGCGGAGCGATCCCGCTGCCGTAGATCGTCTCTTTGCTATCTACTCGTCTTACAACAAAGTCACTACCAATGGGGGGTAGCCTCAGTATGACCGCGTTATTAAATCAGACTATGGTGCGTGCACAGACTCATTACCGATCACCCCTTCTTTCCTCACAAAGTACAACCTTGGGCTTAAGCCATTCGCTGGACTAGAAACTTCGATGCCTAGTTTGCATCCGCTGGTGGCTTAAAGGCACTCTACACGGATCACCGCACGGTACATCGAAGGACTCAAGATACGTAGGCTTCGCCCTTTGAGAAGCGTGGTTAATAAGCGCGAGTGCCAAGCGGCCAATAATAGGGAATCAACAGCAGAGCCAGCAGCGCAAGAATTATATCCAGTGGGATTCCCATTCTGACAAAGTCCTTGAATGAATATCCCCCAGGACCATAGATCATCAAACTAGTCTGATAGCCAATCGGCATCGCGAAGGCTGCCGAGGCGCCAAAGGTTACTGCCGCGAGCAAGGCCATCGGGTTGATGTTCATTTGGATAGCGCTGGAAATCGCCACGGGACCTAGCAGCGCCACCGTCCCGCTGTTCGACATCAACTCCGAGAGTATGACGGCTACGACAAAGAAGGCCACCATCACCACAAACGGACCAGTAACTCCGGTGAGGCCGGCGAGGGCGAATGCGAGTTTTTCAGTCAGACCCGTTTTTTCCAAAGCTCCGCCGAGCGCCAATGATCCAGCCAGCAGGAACACCAAACTAAGATCGATCGCGCGATAAGCTTCCCGTGGCTTCAGGTATCCGGTCAGCATCAGCACGACGCAACCCGCCGTAGCTGCGGTCACGATCGGCAACACGCGAAACGAAACGACCGCGATCACGGCTGCAAGCGTGACTAGAGTGATAAGGAGTCTGCGCGGACGTTCTTCAGGAATGCTAACCGTCCCCAAAACCAGAAAGCCAGGCGAATCAGCAAGCGCTGCCAAAGCCTTGCGGCCAGCCTCTACCACCAACATGTCTCCGGCGTGCAATCGCACTCGCGATGGCCGTTCGTTCATGCGACCTCGACGGCGCAACGCAAGCACCGCGGCGTCATACCGTTCGGCGAACCTTGCGGATTTCAGATTGTTCCCGACGAGTCCCGACGGCGTCAGCACCACCACTTCGGCAAGCTCGCGTGCCACTTGATCCGACGCTTCGCTTGGCTGATTCTCTTCATCTTTGTCCTTTTCAGAAGCCTCCGCAGTCGCAGTCTCGTCGTGTGCTTCTACCAGTGGGCTCTCTCCAAACTTCTTCGGCGTCTTGATCTCTAGGTTCTGTCGTTTGGCAAGTTTCAGCAGTTCAGGCAGTGGGCCACGCATTAAAAGAGCGTCGCCTAATTTCAGAACCTGTAAGGGCTCGTCTTCCAGACTCTTCACTTGTTCATCGCGCACTAAGGCTACGACCTCGACATCGTAGTCTCTCTGTATCTCCTGCGCGGCAACCGGTTTGTCCAGGTATCCGGAGTCTAGTCTCACTATAAGTTCCGCAATATAGGTAGCTTCTCCTTTTTCCGGTCCTTCTTCCTTTCGACCGGGCAGGAACCTGCGGCCCACGAACAAAGCATACAAACCACCGGCAATCATCATCGGCAGACCCACTTTGCCGAGCTCGAACATGCCAAAACCCGGTAGCCGCTGTTGCAGTGCGAACTCGTGGGCCACGACATTTGTCGAAGTTCCAATCAGCGTGCACATGCCGCCGAATGTAGCCGCGTGCGACATCGGCATCAACACCCGGCCCGGGCTGAGGCGATGACGCCGACACGCGTCCAGGACGATCGGGATGAAGACGGCGACGGCGGCTGTGTTGTTGATGAAGGCGGAAATAATGCCTACGACTAACATGAGTACGCCCGTGAAGATCACTTCCGATCTGACGAAGGGCGCGAGCACACGGCGAGCTATCATTGCCGGCGCCCCTGTATGTTCAATCGCCGCGGAAAGGACCAGGATGGCCGCCACGGAGACTGTCGCGGGATGACTGAATCCGGAAAAAGCCTCCTCCGGCGTCAAAATACCTGTGATGAGCAGTGCCAGCAAAGCCAACAGCGCCGTAACGTCCGGCGAAACTTTTTCGCGGACAAAGCCATAAATTGCTCCCGCAAGGATCAGGAGCGTCAAAATACTCTTCAGAGCTTCAGGACTAACGTGAAATGGGATCATCAACTAACGCCACCAGGAATCGGGCTGTTGGGTCCTTGAGCGCTTTGCCCAACATCTTGAGATTAAGAATGTTATCCAGAATGTTTTAGGTATGTACTAGTCTCGCAAGATTATCAGGATGAGAGCGAGTACCACGCGATGCATTTCCTCGGGAAGGCCAGCGTTTTCGAAGATTGTCCTGCGTCGCATCCGCGCATTCCGAAGCTTCATATCCAATCAAGATCTTCATTTTGTCTTTCATGTTTGGCCTTCTAGTATATACACGGAGATCCATTTCAGCCGATAGGGTAACAATTAGGAGCGCCTAATGAGCATACTGCGCAGAGATGAACTGAATAACCTAATCGAACAGCGCGAAGAATCGTGCGTCTCAATCTATCTTCCAACTCACCGGGCTATGCCCGAGACTCAACAGGACCCGATCAGGTTCAAAAACCTTCTGGCGGAAGCAAAGAACAAGTTGATCACGTTTGGTCTGCGCTCTCCTGAAGCGAAGCAACTGCTCGAGCCCGCGATGAAGCTCCTTGATGACAGGGATTTCTGGAAATACCAAAGCGACGGGCTCGCCGTTTTTATTTCGTCGGATGTTTTCCGATTCTATACGCTTCCGATCACATTCGCTGAACTAGTTGTTGTGACCGGCCGTTTCCATTTTAAGCCGCTGCTTCGCATGTTCACCACCGAGGGAAGCTTCTACATTCTGGCGTTGAGCCAGAACCAGGTGAGAGTGTTTCAGGGTTCCCGGCAAAGCGTCACTGAATTGTTCCCGCAAGGGATACCTAAGAACCTTGAAGCGGCACTTATGTACGACGATCCGCAAAGAGAACTGCAATTCCACACACGAGCGCCGCAAATGGGAGGGCGACGGGCAGCCGTTTTTCACGGTCACGGCGTAGGCATTGATGATAACAAAGATAGAATACTGCGCTATTGCCGTGAGATCGACGCTGGCCTGCGTCCGCTGCTCAGAGATGAGGTCGCTCCGCTCGTTCTGGCGTGCGTTGACTACCTGCTGCCGATCTACAAGTCAGCCAATACCTATCGGCATCTCATGGATGAAGGTATCCCAGGTAATCCTGAAACACTCAGCCCGACTGAGTTGCACGAGCAGGCATGGAAGATCGTGCGGCCTTACTTTCAAAGGACGAGAGGCGAGGCGATTGCAAAATATCGTGAAGTGGTGGGAACCGGACGAACCTCTACAGATATTAGAAATGTGATTGCGGCGGCGGCCAGTGGTCGAGTCGAATCATTGTTGGTGGCTGTTGGAGTACAACAATGGGGCGCGGTCGATCCGGCAACGAAGGTCTCTGAACTGCACGACGATCCACTCCCAGGTGATGAAGACTTGCTCGACCGGGCCGCAATAGAGACGATTGCCAATGGTGGTGTTGTCTTTGCTGTCGAGCCGGCATCTATTCCTGACAATGCGCCGCTTGCCGCCGTATATCGCTATTGAAAAAGGTTTGGAATAGCAAATTCAAAACGAGTGTGAATTATTAAAGTCCGTGAGCGTTTAGATTTGGCGGCGAGTCAGGACCGCACAGTTACGTGATACACGGGCCTGGTCATTCCGGTAAACCGAGACTCAATGACCACGCGTTCAGGTTTTCACTCCCCTGTTTCAGCACAAAACGATCATCGCCAATTTTCAAATGCGAGGATAGATACTCCTTGATCGCGGCAATTCGTTCCTGCGTAGTGCGGTCTTCCTGTGTATTCTGTGCAGCATTTCCAAGAATTTCCAATCGGAGTTTGCTGTGTTGCTGCAGATAGCCGGCGGCGTTGTCGAGCGTTTCCTGAGCGGCACGATCAAGGGACGTATCCCGTCCGCGGAAGACCAACCGTCCGATTGAAATAGGAAGCCGCAAAAGTCTTACCGTTGCCTCTGAATAATCAAGACGCGTCTTGACATCCTGTTGGATCAACACCCGAGCGTCGGGTTCGATGTCACGGTCGCTTACATAACTAAGAATCACTTCCAATCCGTCAGTCGGCCTGGTCGCGAGTTGATAATCTACGAAGTGGGCCGGTGGTGGAAGGTAGAGTCCTTCTAACTCGCGGTCAATTCTTTCAAACAGATTCGCCTGGAGTTGTGCCACTGAAGGCGGCAACTGAGGCTGAGCCGGTGTGACTCTGGATCTCATCGCCGCCGCTGCTGTGGGGACCTCGACAATCTGTGTTTCCAGCGAACTGCTGGATCTCCCGAGGCTTGCCTCTAGAATGCGATTGAATAGTTCCTTTTCTGTCGAGTTTAAGGGCTTGCTTGTCAGAACTCTGAGTTGAAGTGTCAACTTGCCGTCGTGATCGGTTATGAATGCATGATCCAGGAAGGAGCGTGTCTCACCCGTCGAAAGCTTTCCGAATTCCTTCTGCCAGATCTGCGTCACCAATTGGCGGACGCGATTCTCTTTCTTCTGTTGGTCAAGTTCGCTCTTAAGTTCATTGAACGAACGACTGAGCGGAATCAGAATGACCAGAATGACAATGAAAATCATGAGCAGGCGCGCAGGTAGGGTTCTGATGTGTCGAGCGCCGGCCACCCCCGGCAATCGCGAAAGAAGGTGTCGCAGGCTCATGCTTTCAACATCATTCTTGTGCCATTCAGTCACCCGCTCTTTGACGCTTGTAACGTCGATGTGCAGCGCGAGGAAGATAATCATGGCGGTGAAAGTGATAGCCACCAGATTGGTCAGGAAGAGCAACCCGCCTCCGAGCGCCACCCGCTTTCCTTCTTCCATACTCACACCAGTGGCAACAGCGATTCCGTAACCAATTACACCAAGCGGCGGCATTAATGCGACGGCAATGGCCACGCCGGGAATCGAAGTGACCACACCTTTGACCTCCTTACAGATGGCGATCGAACCGATCGCGCCCGAGAAGAACGCTACCGCAAGGTCCAGAGTGTTCGGATGAGTACGCACGGCGATCTCGTTAGTAATTTCTTTGAAGGGAAGTACCGCTACCAGTACGAACGCAAATCCCACAGCCACTAAACAACTAAGCGCGAGATTGAGAGTTGAACGTATCGCGAGTAGCACATCACCTGTGGCCAATGCCAGGCCGCCTGCGAGTATCGGGCCCATCAGCGGCGAGATTAGCATCGCTCCGATAATGACCGCAGGACTGTTTAGAACTAACCCTAGTGTTGCTATACCAGCCGCGAACAGAGTTTGAAGCCAGTATGAAGGATCGGTCAGTGTTGTTGACTTTGAAAGCTCGAGGTAAAGCTCTTCTTTTCGTTCTGAGCCCACGCCGAGCTGTCTAGCGATCCAATCCCGAAACGCAGTTATCGTGCGGGGAGCTTCCGGTTTTGAGGCAATGACTTCGTTCATTGAGATAGACTGCCTTGATGGTATGCCGGAACTATATAACAAAAGCGGGCTCTTCACGCACCGTTCACATCATAAACTCATGCAGTAAAAAACGCAGTCATTCCTGAAGAATCGACGAAACAATGGGTAGTCCTCGCGCAGGACAGGGAGTCTTATGATCGTGTAGGGGGTTGGCTGGATACGCAGAGTTCTTATGAGAATCCGGCGATCGATGACGTCCTGATTTTGATGGGGCTAAGTTTGTCTATGATCAAGAGCCATTGAAGGCCCGTGCGGTGAAAAACTGGAATGCAGACACAAGTTGTTGAGAGTTAAAGGCGCCAGAGGATTAATCGCTTGCTGCTCGGCCGCGTTTCTGCGATGGTAGCGGCCCGCGCCCTTGTTCGGTAGAAGTAGTCGCGCGCTGAAGACAGCGGTTAAGGGAGAAAGTTGATCGTCTGGCTACAATTCATTGCCTGCGCGGCGCTGATTCTTTTTTCAGGGTCGAAGCTTTCGTTCTACGGCGACGTAATCGCCGAAAAAACCGGCATGGGCAGGACTTGGATCGGCGTCGTATTGATGGCTTCTGTGACCTCGCTGCCTGAACTGATTACGGGTGTCAGTTCAGTAACAATCTTCGATCTCCCCAACATCGCCGCGGGAGACGTGCTCGGAAGTTGTATGTTCAACATGCTCATCATCGCCCTGCTCGACTTCATGGGCGGTTCCACGCCTTTGTCCGCGAGGGCGCACCAGGGTCAAGTGCTTGGGGCCGGCTTCGGGATACTACTGTTGGGACTTGTGGGCATCAGCCTCTTCGCTTCCGCATCTGTGCCACGGATAGGCTGGATTAGTCTTTCCAGCCTGGTTTTCATCGGCGTATATCTGATCGCCATCAGGACAGTGTTTCTCTACGAGAAGAGACGGATCAGTGAGTTCGTCAGAGATGTCGTTGAAGACGCCAGGTATGAACGTGTCAGCAAGGCCCGTGCCTACATAATGTACGGGCTGAATGCTGCCGTGATTATCGCCGCCGCGACGTACCTTCCTTATCTTGGAGAAAGAATAGCGGAGGTGACCGGACTTGGTAGGACCTTTGTTGGCAGCGTCTTTATTGCCCTCTCAACATCGCTGCCCGAGGTGGTAGTATCTCTCGGGGCTTTGCGCATGGGCGCCGTCGACATCGCCTTGGGAAACCTCTTCGGAAGTAATCTCTTCAATATTGGCATACTGGCCCTTGATGACGTGCTCTACACCAAAGGCTCGTTACTTTCCCACGTCTCAGGCGGTCACCTTGTTACCGTCCTTGCCGCAATTACCATGACCGCCATCGCGACCATCGGCCTGACCTATCAGACGACCCGAAAACTCCACGTCTTTGCGTGGGATTCAATAGGTCTTGTAATCGTTTACGTCTTAGCCACATTAGTTCTCTTTGCGACCGGAGCGAGTTGAATAGGAGGAGAAGATGAAAGTCGGAGAGATCATGACGCAACCAGTCATCACAATTCTCGTCGTCAAATACAGAAAGCCCGTCGGCATCGTGGCGCGACACGATCTTCTGAGAATGATGAAAGCTAATGAGGCGCTCTATGATCTCCAGTGACGCAGAGCGCCAAGGGTGGTATGCATTGATTCCTGGGCGCCGGGTTGATACGAACGGAAGAGCTGCATGTAGCCGCTTTGATAATTGGTGTCCATAACTATTGATGAGGGCTTGGGATTACACGGCGAGAGTTGTTGTGACGGTGCCGCCTGCGACTAGTCGTCGGGATTGAACCCTGCTATATTGATTTGGTTCAGAATCATGTGAAAGCGGCCAATTTCCATAATCATCTTAGTTGTCGCGTTTCTCTTCAGCGCGTGGGGAAACATCATTGCCGCAGCCCTTTGTCCGCGCTACTTGTCTAACCGCAGCTGCTGCCTCAAACACGAAGCTCGGCAGCCCGAACAAGTCGACCGTAAGTCATCGTCCTGTCAGCAAGAAACGGCTGACATGGAAATGGGCGACGTGCAAAAGGACGGCACGGAGATGCGCAGCGAGGCCGTCTCAGGAACCTCAGACAACTCGATCGCCGAAAATCCGCCAATAGAGATCGCAACAGAATCTTCTGCTGAACAGGTTGTTGTAAATATTCCCGTCGGTGAATGTGCGCATTGCTGGATGCATTCGCAACCGTCATCAGGGATCGTTACCGCTAGTGTGGTTGATCCATCGAAGCGATTGGTGGAAACTAACGCGCCCACAGTGGACATTGCGGTGGCTTTACCTTCCTTCTCGGTTTCGATTACACCATTGGAGCACGGGCCACCGGCAACTTCTTTCCCTCGCCACCTTCTAATTAACGTCTTCCGAATTTAGTTCCCTTAATGAATTTTCGCTAGGTGTTTAGCGGACGTGTGTGTTCGTGTGCGCGGACTCGTCAGCTTTTCTTTTAGTTATGCGAAGTTGGTTCAAAAGGGGGAACAATGAAGAGGTCAACTTTCGGGGCTTTGATCATTATGTCTGGCTCAAGCGCAGTCATAATCATCGGACTAATACTTTCATCAATTGTTATCGTGGTTGCGCAGGGCCATGACATGCAGAACATGCCCGGGATGAAGATGTCAAAGCTCAAAACGAAGGTGAGTCGAAAAACTGCTGTCAAGAAAAGGAGAGTGGTGACAAGAAAGGGTCGAACCACCAAGAAAAAACAGATGGGCAACATGCCGGGAATACCCGCGCAACCTTCGTCGCCCAAGCCATCCGCGTCACCACAGCCCGCTCCTCAGCAAAGGCAGACGAACATGCCGGGTATGCAGATGCCAGCTGCTTCGCCAAATCCCCAGCCTTCTTCCCAGCAGCAAATGGAGATGAATATGCCAATGCCGTCTCCGTCGCCGGGCGCTTCTCCGAAAATGGAGATGAACATGCGTGGTAAGCAAATGCCGACGCCAAACCCACAAGCTTCCCCGCAGCCGAAAATGGACATGAATATGCCGATGCCATCAGGTCGCAGTCTCGGATCGGCAATTCTTGCGGCCGATGATTCCGCATCACGCGGGAGCGATCCTTATGTGCAAAGAAGCTTCTATACAAGACCAAGGAATCAAGGACCTTTGCAAGAACATCATCGCGAGCCAGCAGGCAGAAATTGATCAGATGAAAGCGAAACTCGATCAAATGGCGAGGTGAAATGAATGTTGGAAGGAGATAGGCGATGAAGCAACGCAAGACAACGGT
>DATEUF010000021.1:0-5610 GCA_035283325.1 Pyrinomonadaceae bacterium
TTTTCTTACGCACCTGCTTCATCATACTTGTCTCTGCGATGAGCAGCGGCGGCGGCGGCAGTATCCATGTATTCGTGGAATCTTACGACTTTACCATGATGTACTGTGAACACATGCGCAAAGTCACCTCCAAACTCCCTACCAGTAGATTTAACACGCCAAGCATAATGACCAAGAGCCACGACTTTATCGCCATGAGCGATAAACTCTCTTGGTTCAAAATGCTGAACCTCCTGAGTGTCAACTAGCGATTCGAAGAATTGTCCCATTTGTTCATGACCTCGACGCTTGCCAGCAAATGGCACATTCTCTATTTCCGGTAATTGCCATTCGATGTCATCTGAAAGCAGCTTGAGTAGGGCTTTAATGTCTCCACTCTTGAAATTCTCGTAGACTTGTTGCGCGAGGTTCGTGTTCTCTTGCTCGCTCATGATGCGTCTCCTTTCTCGATTCTGTCCGTACCAAACTTCAGTGTGAAATACTGGAGCAGCTTTCTTTTTATTTGACCTCGAGTTCTCTGCGGCACTCAGCGGGCTCCTGTCTGCTTCAGTCCTTGTGCATCCAGTGCAAAGCCCTTGACGGGTTTGAAGTGCCGCGCGGCAACTGTGAGAAGACCAGGCCGCCGGAAAGCATGAATCGCCGTCTGCTTACGTCGAACTCACCTTAAGAGCAAGAACTGCCTACCGCTCAGTGCTCACTTTCCTCAACAAGCGCCGCCGCCGCCCTTGTAGACTGGACGCCAAGTGCCCGCCTGCCGTTTGTAAATGACGTAGAGATTGTTCTCGATTTCGAAGCCTTCGGCGATGACCTCTGCCGTGCCGTCGCCGTTAAGGTCGACCACGTCGACGAGTTTGCGGTCTTCGTACCCGTTCTCATACCAGTTCCAGGCCACCTTGTATTTCCCGGCGGCGGTTGGCTCGAAGATGACGAAGAGGTTGTGCTTGAGGTCGTTTGCCCCGTCGATCAGGAAGGTCCCGATCAGTTCGAACTGGCCGTCCCGCCCGATGTCGGTCGCTGTCAGATTTACGGTCTTCATCTTTTTGACGAGGGCAGCTCCCACGCGCCGATCGGCAGCGGGGCGTTTGCATGGATCGAGGAGGGGCATAAGGTTTACGGTTGAGGTAGTAGATGTCTCCCATACCGATAATCATTAACGCTTATCTCGTTACTCATGCCCCGCCCCACTTAAGCAGTAGTCCAGTGATGTCCTCCTGAGAGCTCTGCGGCATCTGATTTCCTCGATTTCTTATTGAACGCGAGCGCGAGACACGCGCATCCGGCGCATGAAGTTCTTTTCCCGAATTATATCACCTTGGCAACTGGCCTTTGCCTTCAAGAAAGTTGGTGAGTAGTTATTTGATGGAATCGGTCCACGGTTTTCGCCTAACCAAATGGAGGCGCTATTTTGGCTGCCTCGGAGTCACACAACTATTCTGAACAATACAAAAGGAGCACAAATCATGAATACGAAAAGACTATGGGCAGGATTATTGATAACCGCCCTTGTGGCCCTTCAAGCTGTGACGGTGCCGGCTAAAGGTAATTCGAACGTTTCCAACGAACAGAAAATCATAGGGTCGTGGATGGTCACCGTAAGTCCGGAGAGTGCACCAACCAC
This sequence comes from Pyrinomonadaceae bacterium, assembly GCA_035283325.1. Classification (GTDB taxonomy): domain Bacteria; phylum Acidobacteriota; class Blastocatellia; order Pyrinomonadales; family Pyrinomonadaceae; genus PSRF01. The sequence continues at coordinate 1,619 of DATEUF010000021.1, forward strand.
CTTTCAGGGCCTCCTCACTTTCACGGACGACGGTGGCGTGGTGGCATCTGCACAGGGCGACGTACTGCTCAATGCACCTCCAGGCATTGTGGCAGTGGCCTCGGCCGGACATGGCGCATGGGCCAAGACACGGCCGCACGAATACAGTTTCACCTTTAGGCAGATTTTCTATGACAGTGACGGAAATCTTCAGGGCGGAGCAAAGATTCGAGGTCTCTCGAGGATGAATCCAAACGGTGATGAATGGTCCGGTTCATTTCAGGTCGAATGGTTCGATGCGTTTGGCAATGTGTTTTTTGAGGGCCAGGGAACCCAGCAAGCGTCGAGAATAAAAGTGGAGCCGTTGACTTTGTGACAGCGACCCTCCCGATCTCGATGGTCGGCACTAATTGTTCACCACCGAGAACTGGGCAGGGTTGAACAGACCACAGCAACGTCTTGCTCTCGGACATCCATGGCGCAGTGATCAAGGCAATTAAGAAAGAGTTTGCTGGCGCTTGTGTCAGAGCGGGAATTGAGATTTGAGTGTCCTACGATGTACGTCAGTTGATGTACCTGATCATTGAGGCGCTTTGACATGCAAATGGTAGGCGCGTGGGGATTTGAACCCCAGACCTCTGCCGTGTCGAGGCCGTCCCGGGTCACCTGGGACAGCGCGCAATCTTTGCTCACGCGTTGAATATTAACCAGTGCGGCTTGAGAAGTCACTCAACACTGCACGGATTGAATAAAGCGTAATCGTAGTTTGCCAAAAGTCTGCCAAAACTGTTTCGCATGGGACGCTAATTAGGGTAATAATATACTTGACGAATCAAGTTCTCCATGTTAGTATTTCTCCATCATGGCGAACGACACCACTCCAAAGACGCTTCAACAAGCGATTGTTTACTTCTCCAATCCTGATAATTGTTTGGCCTACATGGTTGCCCGTAGATGGCCTAACGGCGTTATTTGCCCGACCTGTGGCCGTACCGATGTGACGTTCCTTGCTAAGCAACGGAAGTGGCAATGCAAAAGCGCACACAGCCAAAGACAGTTTTCTGTAAAGGTCGGGACCATATTTGAAGATTCGCCGCTTGGCTTGGATAAGTGGTTGACAGCGGTCTGGATGGTCACTAATTGCAAAAATGGCATTAGCTCTTACGAGATTCATAGAGCTATCGGCGTGACGCAAAAGACCGCTTGGTTCATGCTTCACAGAATCCGCTTGGCGATGCAAGCCGGCTCGTTTGCAAAGCAATTGTCCGGTCACGTCGAAGTTGATGAAACGTTCATCGGCGGCAAGGCCCGCAACATGCATCGGTCGATTCGCTCTCGCAGAATCAAAGGCACTGGCGGCTCGGGCAAGGTTGCGGTAATGGGCTTGCTTGAAAGACACGGCGAAGTTAGAACGATGGTTGTGCCTAACGTGCGCCGCAAGTCCCTTGACACTCAGGTGAGACAACATATTGAAAGCGGATCGTTCGTTTACTCGGACGCACTTCCATCTTACAACGCACTTAAAAGCGAATACGTTCATAACGTAATCAATCATGCTGAGAAGTATGTTGACGGCATTGTTCATACGAACGGCATCGAAAACTTTTGGTCGTTGCTCAAAAGAACAATCGGCGGCACCTATATTTCGGTAGAACCATTTCACCTGTTTCGTTACCTTGATGAGCAATCGCTTCGCTTTAATACTCGCAAGGGAACCGATGGAGAGCGTTTTCACAAAGTGACCGAGCAGGTGTCCGGCAAGCGCCTCACCTATAAGCAACTGATTGGAAAAGAAACTGACGAAGATAAATTATCGTCGCACTAAGCAGCTTTCTTCTTTCGGGATGAAGAAGCGCGGGAAGCGGTCGAAGTAGGCCGCTTCTTTTTCTTTGCCTTTGCCTGCTTTTCCTTTTCCAGTTTCTTTTGTAATTCGGAGTAAGGAACGGCTAAAAGACCGTCCATTACCGCATCAAATCTCTCGAATTCGCTACTTGATTTAGTCTTCATTTGCGCTATTCCGATCCTTTTAGTTTCTCAGCTCTGTCTCTTTCTCTCTTGACCGTAGATAGCCGACGAGTTGAGACGCCAAAGTTGTGAAAGCTGATAGTGCTCCGAATGCTTATTTCATCAACTAGGGACACCCATAGTGGAACGTTTTTTCGGCGCAAGGTATAGAGCGGCTCTGGGTCTTTAACGCCTTTTTCCATCCAAGCAAGACGGAGTTGACTAGCGAGTAAGTCCGCTGCTTGAAGCGGAAGGACTTCTTGGTCATTCATCGGCAAAATTGTTCCCATATTTTTCCGTAGCGTCTCTGGCCCAAGTCCAAATTCTTTCAGTGTTTCCCATTGAGCCATAACGCGGTTAGCCTGAGCACTGCCCGGCTTGCCATCAAACACGAAATCAACTTTGTCGTCCGGGTAATTTCTAAACTGTGAGCCGATTACATAACCCACCAAGCTGTTGAGGCAAATATAGAAGGGATCTTTCAAGTATTGATGCACTTGCTTCACAGAATATTTTTCGATCATCGCATTGAGAAATGGCCGAAACACATAATAGGCCACACCGTAAATTGGGTGTTCGTTAGCAATGGTTTCTGCTAGCAGAACCGTCTTTTCATCTGCTTCGGTTTCGGAAAAGCTTGTGAAACATTTTGTTCGCGAGCGTGCTTCGGAATGCTTGAAGTACCGGATCGGTTTTGGGTTATTTGCGTTTAGCGTCTGATCCCATTCCGTTGAGAATTTTTCCCACGTGGAAACCTCTCCGACCCAGCCCGCAACCCACATCAGAGGCTCCTCTTTACTGCTGCCACTGTCGTCAATGAACACCTTGGCCATAAGTAGTCTTCGACGCTCCCTTTTGGCTCTGGAAAGACCGCACAAATGCGGGATAACATGACTCAAGGGAGTCATTGCTGACCCCCTTCCGAATCATCCTCCGCAGAAGATGATTCGTCAAGTATATTATTACCCTAATTAGCCCTCTAAGCACGCATGCCGTGTTCGACCGTTTCAGATCGTCGCACTTTGATCTTCACCTCGACTCGTGATCCGAGCCGGTTGATGATCGACATCAGGCGATCGACAGTGAACCGCCCGAGATCGGCGTTGCGGATGCGCGAGAAGTCCGCTGCCGCAATCCCAGTGCGGCCCTGCGCGCCGCGAACGCTTAGCCCGTCACGGTCGAGCGCTTTGATGATCTCGGCGGCCAGAATTGCCTTGAACTGATCGGCATCGGCATTCTTGTGTCCCAGGTCGCGAAAAACATTTCCGCTTCCCTTCACTACCTCCAGCTTTTCGCTTTTCATCGCAACATCTCCTTCAGTCTTTTCATACGGTCCTTGACCAGATCGATTTCAGCTTTGGGCTGTCTTGATGCCCCGCGTAGATTTCTTCTGAAAGACATGGACAACCCAAAATGTCTTCACCGATCTGCACCGCATAGACCACGCGGAACGCGTCACCGCGAAATGGCAAGGCAATCTCGAACCGCCCGAGCCTAAACCTCGCATAGGCTTCGCCATGTCGGCCTTACCGCCCTCTGCGGCAATCGTCAAGGCGGTAAGACAAGTGGACCGCACCCCATCCGGGAAGGTCTCGAACTCCCTGAGTGCCGCTTTGATCCACGAAACGGGCCGTGTCCTTATGATCATTTGCCGTCGCCGTTAAGCGCTGCGCGATTTCGTCTCGGGTCTTGCTCTTTCATGTTGTCACATATGACAACACACGTCAATTGTGGGGGAAGTAGCTAACTATCAATGACTAAATACACGCGGAGTTTGATTCAGAGTCTGCCAAGAGCAGTTCCGATCTGGGAGGCAGCGCGACCGTGTCTACTCCATAGCCGCTCCCGCGCCGTTCGTTCGCGCCGCGGTCCACCGGCCCAATATACGAGAGCGTAGTTCGGCGATCTCGGCTTGGTAGTCTGGATTAGACTCCAGTTGCTCCTGAAGAGCATCGGCAGCTGTTTCCTGCTCCTTCAAATACTCTTCAATTTCTTGGCGATGCGTGAGG
>DATEUF010000022.1:0-19050 GCA_035283325.1 Pyrinomonadaceae bacterium
CAATGGGCCAGGAAGTGAACCAAACAAATCCCACCAACGCAGTTGGTGGATGCTTTCATACCCGGCCTAACAATGGGCCAGGAAGTGAACCAAACAAATCCCACCAACGCAGTTGGTGGATGCTTTCATACCCGGCCTAACAATGGGCCAGGAAGTGAACCAAGCAAATCCCACCAACGCAGTTGGTGGGATTATCATATACAACCTGCAGGAGCCCTCTTGTAGGCTGAGTATGAACCATCCACCAACTGCGGTTGGTGGTATTTGCGCCGTGCAGCCCTCTTGTAGGCTAGATGTTAACGATCCACCGACTGCGTCGGTGGTAATCGCGATTTTAGGAGCCTATTTGGGACCGGCACCTAATGAGCTTTTCTCTTGCGGACAGTACTACCGGATTTCAGTACGTCGGCCAGCCAAGTGGCGGCCATCTCATCGATCGGCTGCTGGCGCGGAAATTCATTTCGCCAGGTGCTGAACATGGTTGTGCCGAGCGCTAAGCCCTCGAACACCTTGATGCGGCTGCGCTTGCTCTTTGAAGCCAGAAATGCGTCGGTCATATCCTGGAAACCGCGCCGGTCCTCCTTACTTACAAGACAAAGGATCGGTGCGGAGCTTGCCACGATGGCGTGCTTGGCTGACTGGTTGAGGCGCCCCGAAATTAGGACGAAAGCTTGAACACGATGGTCTTTCGCGCCTGTCCTTATCGCCGCGGTCGTAGAATCCTGTTCCGCGACGACGCCGATCCGGCGTGCGTCCACTCCCTGCTGCGAAGCTAGAAACTTAATTGCAGCCTCAATGTCGAGAGCCACGCGCGCTCGCTCCTCAGGCGCCATCGAATTAAAGTCGCGCGGCTCCCTGCTTGCTCCACGTCCGCGGATATCGAACCTGAGAGTAGCCACTCCATGCTGGCTCAGCGTCCGCGGCATGCCGGGCGCTGTCAGGTTGCCGTAAGCATCACTTTCATGGCGTGAGCCATGCACGAGCAGAACCGCCGGGACTTTGTGCTTGCTCTGCGGGACATGAAGGTACCCGATTACCTGCCAACCGTCGGACGTCTTGAAAGTGACTTCTCGTTCGGTCTGATCATCTTTTACTCCCGCAACAGAACCAACGGACATCAGGGCAAGACAGACCGCAGACTTGACGCTGGCATGTTTTAGATTTGTTCCAGTCTGATCCACGTCTATGTTTGAAATACGGATGTTGACGACTCAAAAATCGTTCTTGCCGTTTGCCTTCTGTTGGTTCTGCAATTGCCTTTCAATCCAGAGTGGGCGTGTCAACGTTGGCCTGGGAGTGGGAATAGAGTAATCAGCATGATAATTGATATCCACCATCTCGCCATTCTTAAAGACCATTACAGCTCGTTGCGTGTTGCGAATATCCTCGAGCGGGTTAGCGTTGACTATAAGGAGGTCAGCCAACTTACCGGGTGCAAGTGTTCCCAACTCCTTGTCCTTGCCGAGAAATTGAGCATTCTCGTGCGTGGCGATGGAAATTGCTTCCATGGGTGTGAAGCCAGCATCAACCAAAAACACTAACTCTCTCTGCAGGCTCAACCCTGGTATTGAGATGAATGTATCGGAGCCTGCTAAGACTTTTCCACCGGCTTTGTAATGCTGCCGCAATATGTCTTGTACATTCTTATAGCCTGTGCGTACCTGAGCGAGATCGTCAGCATTATTAAGTTTATACAAGAGCGAGGTAGCCCAAATCTTGCGAGTGTCTTCAGGCACGTAGGCGAGCGTTGGATTCCTCGCATACTCCGCATCTTCGCGAGCGAAGTCATCCCGCCGCTCCGTGGCCATTCGCCACCAGCCGGCCATTGTTGGGATGAGGGCGACATTCTTGCCGGCCAGAAACTTCACGAGTTCCGCCGCCCTGTCTGAATTGATAAGCGCGTAAGACTTACGCTCAGCTACGTAACGCTGATAGTCGTCGGTAATGTTGTCGAGATCGATTTTTGCGGCGCTATCAGCGGTTGCCTGCACTATCCCACTCGCATGTTCGAGGCCATCAATACCGGCGAGGGCAGCTTCGTAAGCATTGACCCGTCTAATGTGCCCGGTGACTCGAATATGAAGCCGATGCGCTTCTTCAGTAATAGCACGCAGCAGTTCGGGTGTAACTTTTTCACGGACCTTGATGGCTACTGCGCCCCTCTCGTGTAACAGCTCGACGACCCGCTTGGCCATCTGCGGGCTTTCCAGTCCAATAAAGTGATCTCTCTTTGGAGGTGGCGTAGCCAGACCATTGCCCACATAGAAGATGCGCGGGCCACGAACTTTACCTTGCTCGATCGCCGCGCTGACCACTGAGATCCACTCGACATAGTTACCCACGTCTTTCACGGTCGTTACGCCGTGCGCCAAAAACAGCTCGCCCATCCAATCGTTGTAATGCACGTGGATATCGATGAGTCCGGGTAGGACATATTTGCCGGCGGTGTCAATGACCCTGGCTGACTTCGAGTACTTTATTTTGCCCTTCGTCCCTACACTGACAATCCGGTTTCCTTTAATCAAAATTACGGCATCCTTAATTGGCGCCGCGCCCGTGCCGTCGATGACTATGCCGCCGACAAGAACCGTCTCCGACTGCGACTGAGCTTTGGTGCAGACAGCATTTCCATTGAAGAGCACGAGAAAAGCCAAGCCCAACAGCATATATCTAACGATTAGCTTATTATCCCAGTACATAAGTAACTTAGAACTCTTTTTGGCGTCCTTTAGTGTGTTTTAGTGTATCCCCTTCTGTCGGCAAAAAGGGTCGATCCACGAAATTACACGAAATCACACGAACGAAAGCTTTTGTACAGCTAATTCAGACGCTGGCACTAGCCTTGCCAAATGTTTTTTGACATTAGCCTGGAGATCAACCCTTTCATCTTCATTGGGCCAATGCCTCTTTGAGCCACTCGACAATAGTCGATTGAAACCTGTCGTCCAGCTCAAACAGCTGATATCCGATGGCGCCGCCTTCGAAGACCAAAAATCGGGTCAGCTTATCGGGCGTTGCCTCGTAGAGTTCGCGCATTTTTTGAGTCACTTGTTTGTGAGCTTGTGAAGTCACGTACATTACGTGTACTTGACCGCTCGTCACATAGGCGCGCTCCTTTTCATCTGCCGGAATGTACCCGTGAAGGATGGCCAAGGCCTTCACGCGCGGGTCGCCGAACGAGCCGCGCACTGCGTGCTCCGCTCCGTGGATGATGCCAACAAATCCAATTCGGCTGCTGTCAACTCCTGGCTGGGAGGACAAATAGTCGATTGCGGCCCGCGCGTCCAGCTTGCCATTCGCCCGCTCTTCTTTCGAGAGTTCAAAGTATTTCCCTTTATTAATGCTCTTGCCCCGGCCTCGCCAATCAATGTTCAGCACGGCAAAACCTGCCCTGACGAGCAAGCGTTCGAGATCGGCAAAAACGTACCGGTCGCTGCGGCCGGAATGCAGAAGGATGACGCCGGCAACCTTCTCTGTATTGAGGTCAGGCAGCCGCAGATTGCCGAAGATCTTCCAGCCATCCTCGGTCGTAAATGTGACTTCGCGCGCCCGTCCTACTGCTGAGAGCTCACGCCGCAGCCACTTGGCTACTGTGCCTTCCAACGACTCGCGCTCGGGAAACTGCTGCTTCCACGAAGCAATCATTTCAAGGCCGCTGCCAAGGCCCTCAAACACCTGAATGTCACTATCAGGATGCTTTGAGGTGAAATAAACATCGGTCATATCGCGTAGTGCGGGTTTGTCTTCGCTACTGACGAGGCAAAGCGTTGGGTTCTTTTGCCAGTCGATCAAAAGACCTTTTGCCTCGCGACTCAAGCGGCCCGAGAGTAAAACAAAAGAGCGCACTTGCCAGGCGTTGCGTGAACTGAGTAACGCTTGATCGGCTGCTTCTGCGGCCGCTATTAAAGCAATACGATCTCCGTTGTCACCACACTCAACAGACAGACGCTCAATCGCTACGCTCATGGATCTCTCGATGGGCGCCCTTCCCGATCCCTTGCGAGAGCGCGTGCGCCCGTTCGCCGGCAAGGAGACGCGTATCACTGCCAGGCCGGCGGCTTGAAGTGCCGTTGTGAGAACGTCAGCGCCGTCATAGGTTTTTCTGTGTGTCCGGCCCCTCTTCGCCGGTCCGGGCGCCGGACTGACCAGGATTACGCCACCGAGGGGTGGGGCCGCCGTGCTTCCAGTAGGATTTGCGGTTGCCTGCGTGATTACGCCCATTGATTTCCTATCCGATAATCTTTGCCCAAAGGCAGGCACCTGCACTTTTCCTAACCTGCCTGGGCAGTCCTGACAATTCGCACACGACCTGGTCTGGCAATCCAGATTAACCCAGCCGAGACCAACATCGTCGCAGCAGCCACCAGGAAGTTGAGCTGGTAGCCGTGAGTCAGATCGAAGAAGTAACCTCCCAGCCACGTCCCGACAGCTCCGCCGCCGAATGCGCCCAATATTATGATTCCCAAAATTGAGCCGAAATGTTGGCCCTCAAATAGATCCGCGGCCGAGGCCATCAGTGCCGGCTGGGCCATGCCATAACCCATTCCGTAGAGCACGGCGAACGCGTAGACCAGGATGGAGCTCTGGATAACGCCACAAATATTCAGAAGCACGATGCATGAGATGAATACTGCAATGCTTACCGTCAATGTCTTCTCGCGGCCAATGCGATCAGAAAGAGTTCCGCCTACTATTGTCCCGATGATTGTAATGAAGCCTTGCAGGCCCACTACAGAGGCCGCCAGAATTGAGCTGTAGCCCTTATCGAGGAGGTAGGCCACAAGATGCACCGACGTGATAAAGAAGCCTGCGCCAAACATTGCCATAACGAGGGCAATTGCCCAGAAGCGAAATGTGTGGATTGCTTTGCCAATGGTCCAGTCGGTTTCTGCCCAGTTCTTATCAAAGATGACTAGATCCTTGTCCGGTGATACGTTTGGTCCCGTATTTTCTTGCGCCTGAGGCCTAATTGGAGTGTGCTTTTGTTTTGGCCCGGTCTCGTTCTCAGCCGATAAACCCCGGTCCTCAGGTCGACGATAAAGAAACAAGAGAATAAGCGCCGAAGGAATGACCATGATCATTGCGCCTAGCGCGAGATAGGTATTGCGCCAGCCAACTCGATGGATCAAGTACTCGATGAGCGGCAATAGAAATAACTGTCCAGCGCCCGAGCCGGCAGTGACGATGCCGATCGCAGTGCCGCGATTGACAACGAACCAGTTAGAAACAATCGTTGTCAAAGGCACGATGTGGAGCATGGCAGTCCCGATTGCCGCCAAGACGCCGAAAGCGAGATAGAAGTGCCACAAGGTGGCGCCGCGGCTGAGCCAGATCAGCGCAACTCCTGTGATTAATGCCCCGAACGGCATTACCCGTCTGGGGTCGAACCTGTCGATAAGTGCGCCTGCTAAAGGTGAAGCTGCACCTGTTAGAACCAGATGAATCGACATTGCCATCGCCATACTTCCCCGGTTCCAGGCGAAATCCTTGAGTACGGCCACATAGAAGAGCGAGAAAGAAGGAATCACAGGCGATATGACGGCTATCACTGTGACACAAACGGTTAAGACTACCCACCCATAGTAGAGGCGACCCGATGCAGGTGTTGCGGGCCCGTGAATAGTCTCGGGGGACTGGAGTGTGGACATCCTAGATACCATCAGGCTTTAGCCGATGGATTCGTCGATCACTTGTAGTACTTTTTGCTCCTATCGATAGCTTCGCCAAAGGCCTCCCTGTGCTCTTTTTTCATGTAGGTTTCAGGATCTGCCGCATAGTCCTTCCAGTAGTCTCCAGCTGTATTGATGCCTGGCAAAGCAGGAATCCAATCCTCGCGGAGTAATTCGTCAGGGTTCCCATACTTTGCGGCGACCTGTCGGACCTCCGGATCATCAAGAGCTGTCAAGTGCCCTTTGTCTATGAGCTTTACCTCGCGTCCATCCTTCAGTTTGCAGGTATAGGTGGCAAAGTAGAGATGGGCGTGAAAGTGATAGAAAGGCAAGGAACGCTTCAAAGCCCATACCAGATCAAGCGACTGGCCAATGCCCAGGTGCATAACGCCCGAGCGATCACGCTCAGCGATAAACGTCGGCCTCACGGTTGCGGACTCGAAAACATTAAACGGTCGCATTACCTTGGGATGTGTGCCAATCGCTGCTTCAATAAACCAATCAATCCCGGGGCCGGGATAGTGCGGATACTGTACGTCCTTGTTCTTTTGGATGAACTCCCACCACAGCCGGCCGAATTCCCCACCACCCTCGATCTTGGTGACCTTATTGTGGTCAAGATAAACTTTGATATGCGGGTATGGCCCAATGTGATCCGTCGTACCTGCCAGCACGCCATTTACATCAGACTTCGGCAGTACGATTCCAAACGGATATCCAGTCAGGTGACCGGAGATTATCGGATCCTTGAGCGAGCCTCGGTGATATTGATGGGTGCCGAAACCTTCGGTTTGATAGCCGGGATAGTTTCCATCCATTATCTGCCAATACTCGGGGAACCAGCTAAAGTTCAGATCAGTTCCTTCGGGATCGGTAATTCTGACGTGGTCCGTCTGCCGCAAGATCTTCCAGGAGACGCGGTCGATTGTCTCTATGATCTCTTCCGGGTACATCACAGCAGTGCTGGCAAGCTGTTCCCGAGAGGGCCAGTCCATCGAAAAGCTGTAGTACTTGAGAGTGCAATTATTGTTTGCCCAAAAGGTCTGACCAATTACCTTGTCATAGCCTTCTTTTTTGGCGACCTCTTCAGTCCATTCAGGCCCACCAAGCATCCACGCTGCCGGCTTACTATCCACGAGAATCTTCATCAGATCACTCGTGCGGTATATGCCTCGCTTTCCCTGTTCCTGAAAAAAGTCGACTTTGCACTTCATCTCATCTCGCAAGACTCGAAGGAATGCTTCGATAACCAACGGATCCACGTCGCTATCTGTCACAAAAAGTAGCTTTTCTCCACCTTTGATAGCGTATCCCGGTCGCTGGTCGCCGGTGTAAGGCATTGGGCGACTTATTACTCGTCTGACAAACGGCAGCAGTTGCTCCGCCGTGGTGATATCCGGGATCTTTGGATAGCGTGGCTCCGGGTAGTCGAATTTTTCGGGCTGAGAAGATCCGGTGGTTGTCGTTGACGAGCCAGAGGAGGCCAGGAGAGCAGCGCATAAGAACGCCGGTATGAAGACAAGACTTCGATTTCTCTTAAACATCACTAAGTGTCCTTCCAAGTAACTCCATGCAGTACGACGCTGCAGGAGAGAACTCTGATCAAACTATGATTTGCTTCTTGCGTACACAGACAAGATTCCACCTTCCGCGGCGGAAGCATGCGTTAAGGGGGGTGGAATTCTAAATATAGATTTTGGCCTTCGAGTCGTAATAGTGACCGACCGGTCGGTTAAGGTTCCTAAATAGAAGAAAAAGTTGCACTTGTCAAGCCGCAATACCCCTCCAAAATGAGCTCCCGGGCCGGAGTTTGATTTTAGCTTTGACTCAGCTTATTGAGGAACTTCTCTATTCGCTTGGCGTTGGCGCCGACGTCGCTGGTCCCAACCCGCGAAACGGAACGGATGTCCACCCGACTGCCAGTGCCAGCTGGAGTTACACGGATAACCACATCATCCTTGAAGCCAAACCAAAACGTCCGGGCCGTGGCCTCAATGCGACCTTCGCCCGCATTTGCATCCACTATCTCCCAACCCGTCTGTCGGGCTACTCCGAGAGCTTTGGTGAAAGCCTCGCTGGGTGATACTGCCAGAGTCGCCGGCCGCACATTTGGATAAGCTTTCTGCTGCTGCGCAGCCACTTCAGGTCCACCATAGTCGGACGGATTATCAGCATCCTTGCGCAACTGAAGGATCGCGACAAATGAAGGTGGTTTTTCCGTGTCGGTAGTGATGTCGTGAATTGGCGGAAGACGAAATCCGCTGATTGTCAGGCTCAGCGGAAGAGCCAACACAATGAGGCTGATGATTAGTCCGGCAAACGCCCATTTGCCACCATATTTTGACTTACCGCGCCGCGTCCCGATAAGGCCAACAATCGCCAGAACAATCGCGGTCAGTCCACAGAGGACGGCCCCTAACATGGCGATGAACCCCACACGAAACGGCCACCAGCCCCAACGAGTGCCGAGGCTTCCGAGTATTGCCAGGAGAACAGTTAGAAGCGCAAGGTAAAAACTGGATCCAGCAGCGCGCGAAAGGGTAAGAGATGCGTTCGCGCTGGTTGCGGATGAACTTTCAGAGGCGGTCATGTAACCTCCTAAATAATATTCAATAAGTTATCAAACTCGCCCAGGGATAAGCTGGTAGGCAAAGGGCTTTTTGCCTGCTGAGTATCTCTCCTAATAGAACCAAGAGTTGGTCCTCAACTTGGATCGCTGTTATAAGAGTCCAGCCTTCTTTTTTTGACCGTACTCGTGGGAGTGGTCCAAGAGCCCTGGCAAAGGAGCTTTTCTTCATTCCAGTAGCATTATCACTAGATGAATTGTGATTCAAGCAATTATACACCTCTCTGCGGTATCACTCGGAGGATTGTGTTTTCAGTATGCCTTCGATCTATCGCGCCTTATGACAGGAGAAAGACTTGTGAGTAGGTACGACATTGTGGTTATTGGCGGTGGCTCCGGCGGACTCGTAGTGGCGGCGGGCGCAGCTCAACTCGGCGCACGCGTCGCCCTCGTGGAGAAGAAAGCTTTGGGAGGTGATTGCCTCTTTACAGGTTGCGTTCCATCGAAAACTTTGATTCGTTCAGCCCGCTTTGCGGCCGACGTCCGGCGCGCCCGGGATTTTGGTTTTGCGACTCTGAATGAGTTGCAGTTCGCCGATGGAAGTTTCGCCTCCATTACGGAACGCGTACAGCGGATCATCCAGACGGTGGGCAAGAACGATTCTCCCGAGAGATTCCGGCGGATGGGAGTGGATGTGATCTTCGGTGCCCCACGTTTTTTGTCTTCAAAAGAACTTGAGATCGAATCAGGGGAGGCGAGCACGCAGGTTATTAGCGGGCGCCGTTTTTGCATAGCTACTGGCTCGCGTCCGGCGATTCCTCCTATCGACGGCTTGAATGAGACCGGCTTCATTACCAACGAAGAAGTTTTTGATCTTAAGAATCTTCCTCAATCGCTTATCGTTTTAGGCGGAGGACCGACAGGACTTGAACTAGGCCAATCCTTTGCGCGCTTTGGGAGTGAAGTCACTATCGTCGAAATGGCCGACAGGCTGCTCCCCAGAGAGGACGAGCAGCTGTCAGCATTTATGGCCGAGGTCTTCCAATCAGAGGGCGTAACAGTTCTTCTCAATACCAAGGTAGTCTCTGCCGGCGCCGCCAGCGGGCACAAGAAGATCGTTGTGGATCGGAATGGACATAGTCAGGAATTCTATGCCGAGGAGATCCTGGTAGCTACAGGGCGCTCTCCAAATACCGAACAATTGAATCTCGAAGCGGCTGGAGTGAACTATGATAAACGCGGCATAGGTACAAACGACTATCTGCGTACCTCGAGCCGGAATATCTATGCCGTGGGCGACGTAAACGGGCACTTTCCGTTTACGCACATGGCCGCCTATGAAGCTGCAGTAGTATTACGCAATGCCTTATTCTTCTGGCCTTTGCTCCAAAAGGTAGATTTCCGTGTCGTGCCCTGGGCCATCTTTACAGATCCGGAGGTGGGACGCGTTGGATTGACTGAACGCGAAGCGCGTGACCGTTACGGCGACAAAGAAATTCGTGTCTATATCACTCAATTTCAGGAAAATGATCGGGCGAATGCTGACGACGAGACCAGAGGTTTTCTCAAGCTGATCTGCAAGGTTCGCAACAATGAGATTCTGGGCGCGCATATGGTTGGGGCGCAGGCTGGTGAACTCATTCATGAAGTCGTACTGGCAATGAAGCACCGCCTTCCGGCGACTTCGCTAGGCAACCTCATTCACATCTATCCGACGCGGATTCAGGTGAACCAGCGCGCCGGCATGGAAGCCATGCGCGCACGACTGACGCCATTCACTAAGAAAGTCCTGGCAAGCTATTTCTCGTGGTGGCGATAAGGACATGACAACCAACGGCCCAAGTGTGCAGGAGCGTAAATCCGGCTGGTCAAAACTGGCCCTGCTCGGACTGGCATTACTTACAGCCGCGATTCTTTTCAGGTACACAAACGCGATTGAATACGTAACGCCTGCGAGCATCCGGCGCCTACGAGAGGCGCTCGGTGTATGGGCCCCCCTTGCTTTCGTTTTGCTATATGCGATCGGGACCCTGGTTGCGGCGCCCGGCTCAATTTTGTCACTGACCGGTGGTCTTCTTTTTGGTACGGTGTTAGGCGGAACCCTCATCGTTGTGGGTGCGAGCTGCGGCGCAATCTGCGCATTCCTGCTGGCGCGCTACGCTGGTCGCGACGCGATTGCGAGATTCATTCGCGGTGGGCAGCTTGAGAAGTTTGACAAGCTTGTTCGTGGATCGGGTCTCTCGGCGGTACTTTTTACCCGGCTCGTTCCGCTGTTTCCCTTCAACTTCCTTAACTTTGCCTGGGGTCTGACGAGTGTACGTCTACGCGATTACGTAATCGGCACAGTAATTGGGATCATTCCGGGCGCTTTTGTCTATGCGAACCTTGCAGGCGCCGTGGCCCGCTCGCTGGAGGGAAGTGACGAGTCGCTCGCGTCAATTGAATTGGGACGCCTGATCAACCGGGATGTGCTACTGGCCCTCACGTTGCTCGGATTTCTTGCTTTGGTGCCGATAGCGGTGAAGTGGTGGCAGAGTCGCAGAAAAACTACCATCTAGTCGTGCTACGCTGTCATCAGCGCACCGCCGCAACTGGAGCCTGTTCCAGCGGTGCAACCAAAACAATGGCTACCGGTGACGATAGGACGATTGGCAAACTGAAGCGGATCAAAGTCGGCAATCATCTGGGGTAATTCCTCTGTCACCGTGAGGTCGAGCATCTGATTGAAATCGCAGTCGTAGAGACGTCCCGTCCAATCGACACTGACCAGGTTACGACACATTAAACCTTCGACTGTCTCGGGATTAAACGCCTCAACAAGCTTGTGCATGTACCGCTGCTCATTGCCTGAACGCTGCAGGTAATCCAGAAAGCGTTTTATCGGCATATTCGTTATCGTGAAAAGGTGATTGAAGGAGATAGAGTAACGCGTCCCCAACTCTCGCTTGAAATCGTTCTCAATAGAGCTTTGCGGCGGGGGCAGGAAAGCTCCCACCGGATTGTAGACCAGATTCAGAATCAAGCTGCTTCCGGCCATGCCGTAACCTATCTGATTTAGACGACGAAGTGCTTCGATCGATTTCTCAAAGACGCCCCGTCCGCGCTGGGCATCTGTTTGCTGTTCGAGAAAATAAGGCAGAGATGAAACCACTTCGACTTCGTTTTGACGGAAAAATTCCGGTAGATCCTCCTGACCAGGCTCGAACATGACAGTTAAGTTGTGGCGCACGATGACATGTGTGCCTCGCGAGCGTGCCTCAGTAACGAGATATCTGAAGGACGGATTAAGCTCTGGAGCGCCGCCCGTGATATCCAGCACGGGGATTTGATACTTGTGCACAGCCGCTATTACTTGCTCGGCAGTCTTGCGCTCCATGACTTCAGTGCGGCCGGGAGACGCGTCAACGTGACAGTGCTTGCACGCTTGATTGCAGAGTTTGCCCACGTTTACCTGTAAGATCTCCACTCGAGTAGCGCGAAGCCTTATTCCGTGAGCAGCAAGTTTCTCGTCAAAGTTGGTGATTGCGGGCTGCCGAACTTCAATTACTGGAAGGCTCTTTGACATCACATTGAGATCTTATTAACGGCATTGTGAGCTTGTATGCCATGGATGAGGGTAGCGCCTCCGCGAAGCGCCGAAGCCATGTGTATAGCTTCGGCCATCTGCTCCATATTGGATCCGGATTCGAGGCAAGCTTGGGAAAAAGCGTCGATGCAGTAAGGACATTGCAACGCGTGCGCGACAGCGAGACCGATGAGGGCCTTCTCGCGGCGCGAGAGTGCACCATCTTCCTGACATGCCTGATACCAGGCCATAAACTTCTCGAAAAGATCCGGACGGTGTTTGCCCATCTCCGAAAAGCGATTGAGATCATCTTCTTCGTAATACGACATTTGTGGAAATACTCATGATCGAGGCAAGGTTATGTAGTTTGCCAGAGAGTCTTGCGCTACGTCATCGGCCTTCTCTGGAGTGCGTATGTCCTCAAACCAGCGTTTGAGTTTGAAGGGTGAGATACCTGCATAATAACCGGCGCGCAAGGCATACATTCTGAGTGTTGTGCGCCAGACACCATATGTCATCCACCTACGGGCAGATATGATCACCGGTGTTGGAAGCACCACGAAACGTCCCTCGCGCTTAATACGTGTTACCAGTTCAACATCCTCAAATAAGGGCCACGGCGCAAAGCCGCCAATCGCTTCATAAACAGAGCGACGCATGAATATGGCTTGATCCCCCGTGGCAGTGCGAGTCAATAGGGTACGACGATTGATTCCCCAGGCGATAATGCGAAGTGAACGCACTTGCTCGAGAAAGCGCACCAGAAAGCAACCAGCTACAACCTTATCATTGGCCAACGCCTGTTCAATTAGTTCCGGGCCGTCCGGCGGCAAGACACAGTCACAATGAAGGAATAGAAGAACATTGCCTGTCGCACTGCGAGCGCCGGCGTTCATTTGATTGCCACGTCCCGCTTCGGCGTCAATTACGCGCACGTGTTTTTGTTGGCGAAGATATTCCCGCGAGCCATCTGTACTGCCACCGTCAACTACGATGACTTCGTGTACCTCAAGTTGGGCTAACGCTGCCAGCATCGTTGACAAGTGAGCTCGCTCGTTAAGCACCGGAATAATTACCGAAAGTCTCATTAGCTCATGACACAAAAAGCGTGTGGCGTATCACTAAGCCCCGAGGCGAGAGTGTGCGAAAAAGGTGATACACCAAGGCAACGCGCTAGTACTGTCCTCGATTGTACATTGGCTTGGGTTTCACCCCATAGGAGTCTGTCGGAAACAGAACTTTTCTCTGCGCGACCTCAGCGTACTTTGCGGCTCAGCGTTGAATCCCCTCGCAAAAGACCAACCACAGATACGCGAAGACCGCAAAGAACGCGCAGAGAAGGCAGAATTTTATTTTTTCCCTCGTAGGGGGAGATGTGAACTCAATTACGGTTGCTCACACGAACGTGGAAATGCTAGCTCGCCCTGATGGTCCTTACAACACGGATCTGGCCCGGACCGGCTTTCCAGATCAGTGCGGCGGCCGTAAGCATCACCGCTCCGGCGACCAAAAAATTCAACCGGTAGGCGTGTGTCAGATCGAAGAAGAAGCCTCCAATCCACGCGCCAACAGCTCCCCCAAAATATCCGCTCAGCATGATAAATCCCAGGATAGAACCAAAGTTTTTGCCTTGAAATAGATCCGCGACCGAGGCCATTAGAGCCGGAAAAAACACCCCATAGCCAATGCCGAACAAGATTGCAAACCCATAGATGATGAGAGTGTTTATAACGACGCCACCAATGTTCAGCAAAACAATGCAGCCGATAAACGTCAGGATGCCCAGTGTGACAGTCTTCTCTCTGCCGAGCCGATCGGACAGAATTCCGCCTATTATCGACCCAATGACGTTAATGAGGCCTTGCAAGCCCATCACCGATGCAGCCAACATTGGACTGTAGCCCCGATCAAGCAGGTAGGCTGCCAGGTGAACTGAGACAAGAAACAACCCCATCGCTACCATCGCCATTACGAGTGTTAAAGCCCAGAAACGGGAAGTGCGCACGGCTTTGCCGAGGGTCCAAGCGGTTTCTGCCCAATGCTTATTCAGGATTACCTCCTCTGAGGTCGCGGGATTGGATTTGCTTATGCTCCCATCTGTCATTCGGAGATCTTTCTTATTCGGTCGCGTCTCGCCTGCGGAAGATAGACCCCGATCCGAAGGTTGACGGTAAAGGAAGAGCAAAATAAGCAGCGTGGGCAGGATCAGAATTAGCGCGCCAAACACAACGTAGGTGTTGCGCCAGCCGACCCGCTCGATTAGTGTCTGCAAAACTGGTAACAGAAAAAGTTGGCCAGCGCCCGGCCCAGCAACAACGATGCTTATGGCGATACCTCGGTGGCGCACAAACCAATTCGATGCGACCGTGGTCATGGGCGTGATGTGGAGCGTCGAACATCCGATCGCCGCAATTACCCCGAAGCTTGCATAGAACTGCCACATCGCCGAGCTCTGACTCAACCAGAGCAGCGCAGACCCTGTAACGAGGGCGCCAAGCGGCATCACGAGTCTTGGTCCAAACCTGTCAATGAGTGCACCCGCAAACGGTGCGGCCAGCCCACTCAAGATTAGATGGAGAGACATCGCAATCGCTGTGCTACCCCTGCTTCTATTGAAGTCCTGCAGTATCGGCACGAAGAAGATAGGGAAGGAAGCTGCGACCAGCGAGGTCAGGGTCAAGACGACGAAGCACACCGCAACAATGACCCAGCCATAATAGAAGAACTTTGGCGCCACGGCACGGTTGCTGCGCTCATCGGCTGACTCAACCTGACTCGCTTGTTGTCTCATTTCTCAGCCGCCATTGCGGAAGCGTCAGCAAGCAAGCTTCGCAATGCTTCTTTCGTTAGTAATTGACCCTCGATCACCACCGCAGCGATTTTTTGAGTATTGCTTATATCTTGCAGAGGATTCGCCTCGAGCAGTACCAAATTGGCGATCTTTCCGCGGTCGATACTTCCGAACGAATCGAGCAGCCCAAGGAATTTGGCCGGATTCCGTGTTGCGGCTTGCAGAGCTTCCATGGGCGTTAATCCCGCGCGGACCAGCAGGAGAAGTTCATCATGCAAACTAAAACCAGGAAAGACATAAGGAGCGGCAGAATCTGTTCCGGTCATAATTAGAACACCGGCCCGATGCATCCTGTTTACCAGCTTGAGTTGATTCTCGAATAGTCTCAATTTCTTAGCGTCATACTCCGCACCGAGACTTTGCAGGAATCTGGTTCTTTGAGCTTTCCACGAACCCTTCCTTTCGAGAGGCATGTACTTGAGCCGGATGTCACTGTCGAAGTGGCTATCATCCTCAGTCTCAATTGTGCGCCATGCTGCGAGTGTCGGCACTTGACCAGTTCCGTTTTCAACAAATCGTGCGAAAAGGGCAGTCGCCTTCTTCTCGTCGTACGTGATCATGGCCTTCAGTTCAGCACCGATTTCCGCCTGGACGAAGACTGAGATTCCCGATTTTGCCACCGATGACATCGCCTCCTTCCAGAGTGCGGATTCGTCGGTCGAGCAGGCGGTCAAAACACCGAACAGGTGCTCCATGCTCTGTTGCCCGGCATCGGCCGCCTCCCTCGCGGTAATGGAAGCAGGCACGTGCCCCGCAAAAGAAAGGCCCTGTTTTCTTGCTTCCTCCGCGATTGCGAAATAGGCTTCACGTGGGAGCATCGAATAAACCTTAATGAAGTTAGCTCCGCGCCCCTTCAAAAAGTCGACAGCCTCTCGTGCTTCATTCTCCGTGGCGACGTTCAGCGAGTTTGGCCGTCCAAGCGGTATAGGCCCATCCACATGAATACCAGCTGCCACAATGTGTGGTCCGAGCAGCGTTCTATTCCTAATTTGTTGACGCCATTGCTGGAGGAGTTCAAACTCGCCAGGGGATCCACCCATGTCACGAACGCCGGTAATACCGTTGGCAACGAAGAGCGTTAAAAAACTCTTATAACTCGTGTGGACGTGCATGTCCCACAAGCCAGGTATCAAAAACTTGCCGCTTGAATCGATTATCCGGGCATCTCGTGGCAGAGGCACCTTGCCGTCTCTCCCAAGATCAGCGATGCGGCCGTCTCTAATGACCACGGTCATGTTGGGAAGAGATTTCGCACCAACAACATCGATGACGGTGGCATGCGTGAAAGCAAGAGTGTTAGTGTCATCCGGCTGGTTCGGCTGCGCGAAGATTGCGATGGGAAGAATGAAAAGGAACAGCAGAAGGTGGGAGGCATACAATGCTTCTTGAATCATGGAACACGAATGACCATTGGCAAGTGTCAAATGAGAAATGGAAAATGCGCTCTCTATTATTCTCACGCGGCTGTTGAGTTGCTCGCTTTGGCCTGACCCAATTCTCTTTTCATCCATTCGACAATTGTCGGCACCAGGGTCGGATTGAGCGTGAAGATGCCATATCCATAAGTGCCTCCACTCAATACCATCAGCCTGCCGCCATGCTCTTTTGTATTATTGTAGAGTTCAGTCATCGCCTCCGTGACAGGAACGAGATCGCGGCTGAGTACGTGAAGCACGGGTATCTTTAGGGTTTTTAACTCTTCCCGCTCTGCCTCAACCGGCACATAACCTATCACTGAAACAGCGGTGCGAATGCGCTCGTCTTTAGCGGCGCTCAAAAGTGCATAGCGGGCTCCGATCACGGTGCCAACGACGCCGATGCGGGCCGGCTCGACGTAGCTCTGTGAACTCAGATAATCAACGGCTGCCTTGATATCAAGATGGCCGCGATCAATCGCCTCCACGCCCTCAGGAGTTTTTAGCCGCAGCTCAAGCCAATTGCCTTTGTTCCGGCTCTTGCCCCGGCCGCGAAAATCGAGATTCAGCACCACAAACCCATTCTCAACAAGAGAGGGCACGAGCGTGTGATACATGTTCCTGTCGGTGACCGAACTATGAACAAGAATGATGGCCGGCATACGGCCCTGCCGGATCGGTCTCACCAGATCGGCCGAGATGATCCAACCGTCTTCGGTTGTAAATGAAACCTCCTCAGAGCGACCGTGGGAATTTAGCCGTTCTATGAGCCAATCAGCAACCAACTCGTCAAGGGGCCTTTCGTCGGGCTTGTTGTAGCGCCAGGTGCTGAACATTGCGAGGGCCAGCCCCAGACCGTTGTAGATCAATATGTCGCTCTTGTTATTGGTCGATAGCTTGTAACCATCGGTCATGTCCTGGAAGCCATCCCGATCTTCACTACTGACCATGCTGAGGATGGCCATTTGCGGGTTTGCGGTGATCATCTCCTTGGCTTTCGAGCTCAGGCGACCGGAGATGAGAACAAGTGCTTTGACGCGAGGATCGCCAGCGGCACCGAGCACCGCGGAATCCGCGCTTATCTCTTCGGCCAGAATACCGATTCTATGGAGATCAACGCCCTCTTGTTTACAGAGAAAATCGAGCGCGGCCCGAACATCAAGGTACAGCATTCCGCGTTGTTGAGGCGTAAAGGAATGTAGTTCAAGCGGCCCTTGACTCTGGCCTCGGCCGCGAATATCGATGCGCAGAGTGATGAGTACGTTTTGCAGGCGGATAAATCCAGGATATCCATGCTGCGAAAAAATATCCTGGTCGTGGGAGGATGAGTGGAGCAACAAAACTGCAGCGAGCTGCTCATCCGCAACCAACGTGGCAGGCCTGGTCAGCGTGCCGTGAATGGTCCAATTATCCTCAGTCTGAAACGATACCCGCTTGTCAATTATGGTTGACATGTTAATTCATTAGCTCGGAGTGTCGAGTTTATCTCTTAGCCACTGAGCTATCGTGGACCCCAGATCATTGTCGACCTGCAAAAGCAGATAACCAAAGATGCCCCCCGGATATGTGATTACCTTATTGTCCTCGTCACTTTCCACAAGATCGGCAAACTTCTTCGTCAGCTCTCCAAACCCGTCACCCGTGACAAGCAGTACCGGGCGATCCATCGAGGTTATGGTCTGGTAATCATTCTCCTGTTCCCACGGCCAGGTAACGGGAGTAAGCATAACCAGTGCTTTGAGCTTCGTGCTCTCTTTGGCGGCGCGCATTGCAAGTTTCGCCGCCAGAGCTGTTCCAAGCACACCTATACGCTCCGGGTCAACACCCTTTTGATCGGCCAGGAACTTATAACCTTCATGAACATCGCGCGGGGCTTCGAGTAGCTCTGAGAGCGTCATATCAACATAGTTTCCCTTACCGATGCTCATGCCGATGCCTCTGCACTCCAGGTTCAGCACGGCGATACTATTGCTCACCAACACCTGCTCGAGTTGGTGATAGCTGTCCCGATCGACGAGCGCTGTGGGCAAGAGGATTACACCGGGAACGGTGACACCCTCCGGTATGCTCTCAGGCAGCCTGAGGTTGGCATAAAGTGTCCAACCGTCTTGCGTATTCAGTGTCACCTCACGCGCTGTACCCGTACTACCAAGGCGCGACAATTTGTCGACCAGCCATTCTCCAGCAACGTAATCAATGGCTTTTTCTATTGGCTGATCTGTGTACTTGTTGCGCCAGACGCTGCCCATGGTTGCGCCAATGCCAAGCCCGTCCTGCACCCAGATGTCGCTTCCCGCACTGCGAGTCAGGTTATAGGCATCGGTTGTATCGCTGAAGCTCCGCTTGTCCTCTTTGCTGACAATGAACAGTATCGGCTTCGTCTCATTCGAGGCGATGAGGTCTATAGCCTTTTCATTCAAGAGGCCAGAGAGTAACACCATCACACGGACGCGTGGGTCTTCCAAAGCTCCCATTATTGCGGGGCTGGCACTCAACTCCTCAGCCACAACTCCTACACGGCTCGGATCAACCTCTTTCTGGTTGGCGAGGAAATCGAGCGCAGCTCTGGCATCGAGAGCGATCTTCTCGCGTTGCTCCTGGGTGGAGTTTATGAAAGGGATGGGTTCTCTGCTCTTGCCGCGCCCTCGCCAGTCTATTCGCAGTGTTGCGATTGATTCCTGGATCTTGGCCCAGCCCGGATAGCCCACCCACACTGTCTGGGAGTGCATGGAGGCATGCATGAGAAGGGCTGCCGGCAGCTTCTGTCCTTGTTTGTAGCTTGCCGGAACAGTATAAGTGCCATGGATAGTCCAACCGTCTTCCGCTTGGAACGTAACGGGTGTCTGAACCGATTCAGGTTTGAGATAGAACCCCGCTGGCTTGTCCTGTTTTCTCACCGCTTGATTACTTTCTGTCATTCATCTTCTCCTTCCCGTAGGATTGTAGGGGCGGCACTCCGTGGCCGCCCCCATTTTGTCCAATGA
>DATEUF010000023.1:0-16592 GCA_035283325.1 Pyrinomonadaceae bacterium
GGCCACGGAGTGCCGCCCATACATGCTCGCGGTCTTTCTAGACTTCGAATGCGGTTGCTTCCGTATCAATCAGGGGATGCGGTTCAGTGCGGGCGACCCGGCGCAACAGCAGCGGTTCATCAAACATCTGCGACAAACCACGCACAATAGCAAACCGTGGATCCTCGGCAACCCGGAGGGCAAGCTTCAGTTCTTTTTGCAGATATTGGCTCATACCATCGAGGAGCGCGCCACCACCGGTCAGAATCACGCCGCGATCATAAATGTCTCCCGCAACTTCGGGCGCGAGTTCAGACAAAGTGTCGTGAACTATTTCGGCAATGCGGCGAACCACCGGTACGGTAACGGAGTAAACCTCGCCCGCCGTGACGTCCACAGCCTCCGGCCTGCCGGTTTGCACTTCTCGTCCTCGTACATTGACCCTTCGCTGAGCGTCCTTGGGCTCGATGGCCGAACTTAGTTCCAACTTCAGTCGCTCGGCCGTAGGTATACCGATGGTAAGCCCGCGATGCCGGCGTAAGCGGTCCATGATCGCCATGTCGATATCTGAACTGCCAACGCGCTCTGCTCGCGATGCGATAATTGAACCCTTCACTATAGCCGCGACGTTTGTTGTGCCTCCGCCAATGTCGACGACAGCAGAGGCATGCAGATCGTCAATGGGGACACCAGCCCCCAGAGCCGCGGCCAGTCCCTCCTCGACCATGTATACGCGACCAATGTGGGCCTCTTCCGCGGCACTGAGAAGGGCTCGCTGTTCCACCTGGGTCACGCCCGACAGCACACTCATAATCGCCCGGCGGCTGAAATGAGACATGCCGCTGCGGGCCTCGCGTACGAAGAGATCCAGCATGGCCCTCGTTCTTTCAAAATCAGCGACCACGCCGTCGATCAAGGGTGCGATGACCGCCAGATCGCGAGCTTCGCGACCTTGCATTTTGCGGGCTTCATTGCCCACCGCCACAACTTCGCCGGAGATCTTGTTGACTGCTACAACTGAGGGTTCGTCTACTACAACGCCGCGACCACGCACGGCTATGATGGTGCTGGCCGAGCCCATGTCTATGGCCATTGAATCAGACACCAGATTCCGCAATGCGCTTAATCCGATGAACGAGCTGGTCTTCCTCATAAAAGACATGATGTAAAAAGACGGTGAACAGGAAGAACGGATTCCGCTAACAGTATCCGTACCTGTTCACCACCCTGAGTAGACCTCCTTGAAAGCCTAGAATCCAGCGCCGGCCCGTTGCCAGTCCACTTCCCAAAGAACCACCGGTTGTACGCGGTTCTTGACGGTAATAGGCTCACGCGGCTTCAACTTGTAGTGACCGCCCGCTGCCTCGGCTGTGGCGTCGCTGATCAGTATCTCACCGCCCTTGGCGTTGGATTCCAGTCGAGACGCCGTGTTCACAGTATCGCCAATGGCCGTATATTCCGATCGCCGCTCCGAACCGATATACCCGATCGTGGCTTCTCCCGTATGCAAACCCATCCCAACGCCGAGATTGGGGAAACCTTCAGCATGCAATTCAAGATTGATACCCTGAATGCGGCGCTGCATTGCCACTGCTGCGCTCATGGCGTTTGCGGCATCCTCCGGTGTGGTAGTGGGCGCACCAAAAAGCGCCATCAATCCGTCACCCAAATATTTATCGAGCGTCCCGCCGTGTGCAAAAATAATGTCGGTCATCGCCGAGAAATACTTGTTAAGCAAACTCACGATTCTTTCAGGCGGCGCATGCTCAGAGATGCGTGTGAAGCCGCGGATGTCCGCGAAGAGCACCGTGATTGTCTGGTTGACACCGCCGAGCTTAAAAGAATCGGGATTCTCCAGCATCTGCGTAACTACATATTCAGGCAGAAAGCGGCTGTAATTTGCCCGGGCGACCTCTTCTCTCGCCAGCCGCTCGTGGGCCCTTGCGTTTTCAACAGCTATCGCGGTTTGGGCAGCGACGGCGCTGATTAGTTCCAGATCGTCAGGTTTGAAAGCCGCGAAGGGATCCAGCCGGTCGGCGTAAAGTGCGCCATGAACACCCGACTCGCCAACCAGCGGGGCGCAAATAGTAGAGCGCACCCCCTGCGAAACAATCGAGTCAACGCCGGCAAACTCCTCATCCGAGGCCGCGTCCTGAGAAAGGAGGGCCACCCGATCCTTCATGACTTTGCGCGTGATTGTGCGGCCAATGGTCAGTTTGCGGGCATGATCGTCAAGCTTCTGATCACGAGCCCTCATGGCAATGGGGTTCAATGGTGCGTCTTCGAGATGGCCGGCCACACCCCCTTCCAAAAGTAGAGCTACCACGCGGTCGGCAGGAGTGGAGCGAAATATAACGTCGGTAGCCTTGGCGAAGATTGCGTCGAGATCAAAGACCGAGCCAAGTGTCTTACTCATTTCATAAAGAGCGCTCAGAATATTTGCTTTACGCTGCAAAGTTTCCAGCACCTTATCTCGTCCAGGCGAGGCCGCGACAGCCATAATCTCCGGCTTGGAGTGTAAGACCGTGGTCATCACATCGTTTGCGGAGATTAGCAGTTGGGTATGTCCGAGTGGCTTGTCGTCGTAGTGGACCTCTGTCGTTCGTTCTTCTGGGGGTTGCTCAAAACGGAGGGTACTGGCGCCAATAGTGACGCGATCACCATTATTCAGTAGGTGCTCGTAATGAGGTTCTCCATTAATGAAGACTTTATTGGCGCTACGTCGTAATTGGCCGTTAATCACCGCGCCATCAATTATCGTAAACGAACCATCGCCATTCGCTTTGATATGCGCGTGATAGCGAGAAGCACGCGGGTCATCGAGTACAACCCCATTGTCGGGTGCCCGGCCGATCGAACATACCCCCTGTGGTGCAAAACTGTACTGCCACTGGCGGCCGCTTGCATCTGTGATCTTTAGCAATGCCATGATGAATTATTTGGAGCCGGAGTTCTTAGGAGGCGTGCGCGAGAGAAATCAATGCGATCTCGCGGGCAGCTAATTCTACAAGCAATTCTGGCTCTATGCTAGTAGCTTCGAAAACGTGAACAAAAACATCTGCATGTGACCGCAACCCCTTCGAGTTTGACGCGCGAACTGACAGTTTGCGTTACCTGGTGAGCTTCTCTTCTCTGTGGAATTGTTGCTTTCCCTGAACGGTGGCCGGCTTGCAAAGGCTTGACGGGTTTTAAGAGCCCTTGTTAGACTCCAATTACTTACCAGTTCAGGACCGGACGCATTTCCGCGTCGCTCGGTTTTCCCCCAGACCCGCCGCCGTAAGGGCGCAGTCTGATTTTTGAATCGATGGAGGTGCTGTGGTGGGCTTTAAAGTCGGCCAGAAAGTCATTTATCCGAATCACGGGATCGGGACCATCGAGCAGATTGAGCAAAAGCAGATAGGCGCTAACCTACTTCCTTTTTACACGCTTCGTCTTGCTGCAAACAACTCGCTGGTTTTGGTTCCCGTTTCGAATGCCTCGGAAGTTGGCCTGCGTGCCCCGATCTCGTCAGGCGAATGCGAAATGCTGTTTAAAGCTTTGGCAGATGATTTCTCTTCCCCCGCCAATGATTGGAAAGACAGGTTCAAAGAATTCTCTGAGAAGATGCGCACGGGCGACATCTTCGAAGTGGCCGGCGTGCTCAAGCATCTGACTTACCTGAGCCACAGTAAGCCGCTTTCCTTCCGCGAACAACGGATGCTTGAACGCGCTCGTTACCTGGTAATTTCCGAGTTGGCCGCGGTTTGCCGGCAACCGGAATGTAATATCGAACCGCGTGTCGAGCAGGCACTCGCTCGCGCCTGCACAAAACACGAGCGCACACCCGTGAGGATCCGTGCGGCAGGGGCGGCAGCGGGCCACTAGTGGCCGGTCTGCCGCAGCCAGCGTGTGGAAGATTCTGAAGTACTGCAAGAAAAGGAGCCGGTATCCGCCGCCTGCTCCTGCCGTCTATTCCTTCGACCTGCTCCCACCTTTGCCATGGGCCTCTCCCTCGCCGGCCTGGTTGGTTCAGGCTAAAGCTATCATAATCAAACGTTGCGCAAAGCTGAGGTACTCGCGGAGTACGTGCTATAATTAGTTGAATCCTGCCCGAGCAAACGATGGACGACCCTGCCAGTAATTTAGCCACCTCTTTCCTTGATAAAGCTTTGTTAGGCGGAGTGTTGCATTGACTGCTCTATTGCTCATTGCCGTTCCCCTTCTCGTAGCCGCCAACGGGTTCTTCGTGGCTGCGGAATTTGCGATGGTAGGCGTCAGGCGTTCGCGCATTGTGACGCTAGCCTCTGCGGGCAATGTGAGCGCCAAGAGATTACTTGGCATTCTTGACCGGCTGAACGCCTATCTCTCAGCCTCGCAACTCGGAATCACACTAGCGTCCCTAGCACTGGGATGGATTGGAGAGCCAGCCATTGCCCGTTTGATGGAGAGCTGGTTCGTGCAGATGCCAGACACTCTCCGGCACAGCCTCGCCTTCATCATTGCCTTCTCGATCATTACTTCCCTCCACATCATCCTTGGCGAGCAAGCACCCAAACTTCTCGGCCTCGAGCGGGCTGAGCGAATTGCGCTGGCCGTGGCTCTGCCGATGCAGGCTTTTTACTGGATCTTCCGGTGGCCTATAAGAGCCCTGGATTGGGCCAGCGTCTACACTGTCAAACTACTCGGATTTAAGGCCACTCAACACGCGGCGAGCTATACGGAATCAGAAATTCGGCAATTGATCGATGTGTCGCGAGAGAGCGGTCACTTGCGCGCTGAGGAACGCCGCTTGATCCACCGGGTGTTTGAGTTCTCCGACACGCTGGTGCGCGAGGCAATGGTGCCACGAACGGAGATGGCCGCAATATCGAGCGACTCATCGCTGGAAGAGATTACAAGGGCATTCGAACAGCATCGTTATTCGCGTCTTCCGGTATACAGAGAATCGTTGGACGATGTAATTGGCTTCATTCATAGCAAGGACGTAATGCCTTACCTCTTGAATCCCGCAGCCTTTCGGCTCGACGACGTTTTGCAGGCCCCGCTCTATGTGGTCGACACGGCGCGGCTGGAAGACGTGCTGCGGCAGATGCAGAAAGCGAAACTTCACTTTGGATTCGTAGTCGATGAGCATGGCGGGCTGGAGGGCATTATTACTCTCGAAGATCTCCTGGAGGAGATTGTCGGCGATATCTCCGACGAACACGACGAAGAAGTAAACGAGCAGATCACGCCAATAGGAGAACGGAAATACCAGATTGCCGGTGGACTTGCTGTACGGGACTTGAATCGGCGGCTGAAACTTTCTCTCCCTGAATCCGAAGGCTACACCACGATCGGCGGTTTTCTGATGTCCGCTGCCGGCCACCTTCTGAAACCCGGGGAGGTCGTTCCCTTTAACGGGCTGCTGTTTGAAATAGACCGCGTCGAGAGGCGGCGGGTGATGCGTGTGCGCCTGGTACTGCCCGCAGAAGATGAGAAGTCGGACGAAGTTGTGGATGGCGCCCGAGCGGCGAGTTAATTCGCCATACCGAAGAGTTGCCGCTTCGATGTGGAAGTTTGCAGTGTTAAAGTTGCTGCAAGCGAGTATTGAATGATCAGTTTCTGTCGCAGGAGCCAAAGAAATGAGCTGGATCGAAGATGTCCACGCAAGAGAAATTCTTGATTCAAGAGGCAATCCGACGGTGGAGGCCGAGGTTGTAATGGTCGAGGGCGACATTGGAAGGGCAGCGGTTCCTTCCGGAGCGTCTACAGGCGAGCATGAAGCTGTCGAACTGCGCGATAACGACAAAAAGAGATATGGCGGCAAGGGAGTATTACGCGCTGTCCGCAATGTCAATGAGATCATTGCGCCGGCGCTACGAGGGTTGGACGCGCTGGATCAGATGGAAGTCGACCAAACACTCATTAATCTGGATGGTACGTCGACAAAATCGAAGCTTGGCGCCAACTCCCTGCTGGCTGTCTCGATGGCGACTGCACGGGCAGCCGCAAATTATCTGGAGCTCCCACTTTATAAATATCTCGGCGGCCCTAACGCGCACACTCTTCCCGTCCCGATGATGAACATCATCAATGGTGGAGCGCACGCTGACAACAATGTCGATTTTCAGGAGTTCATGATTGTGCCCGCCGGAGCTGAAAGTTTCCACGAGGCCCTCCGACTTGGAGCTGAAGTTTTTCACAGC
This sequence comes from Pyrinomonadaceae bacterium, assembly GCA_035283325.1. Classification (GTDB taxonomy): domain Bacteria; phylum Acidobacteriota; class Blastocatellia; order Pyrinomonadales; family Pyrinomonadaceae; genus PSRF01. The sequence continues at coordinate 6,147 of DATEUF010000023.1, forward strand.
CTGAAGTCGGTGCTCAGAAAGAAGAGCTACGCTACGAGTGTCGGAGATGAAGGCGGTTTTGCCCCTGATCTTCGATCAAATGAAGAGGCAATCGAAACCATCCTGGAAGCCATCGTTCAGGCTGGATACACGCCCGGTAGTGACTGTCTATTGGCTCTCGACCCGGCCGCTAGTGAGTTCTACGATGGCAGATCATATCTCTTCAAGAAGAGTGACAAGCGAAAACTATCGAGCGACCAGATGGTGGCATTTTGGCAGAGCTGGGTTGAGCAGTATCCAATCGTCTCTATTGAGGATGGCATGGCTGAGAACGACTGGGCCGGCTGGCAAACTCTTACCGAAGCACTCGGGCGCCGCGTGCAGCTGGTTGGCGATGATCTCTTTGTCACCAATACTACGTTTCTCAGGAAGGGAATAGAGCGTGGCGTGGCAAATTCTATTCTGATCAAAGTGAATCAGATCGGCACGCTCAGCGAAACGCTCGACTGCATTGAGCTGGCAAAGGCGAATGGTAGAACCGCGGTGATCTCTCATCGTTCCGGGGAGACAGAAGATCCGTTTATCGCGGATCTCGCGGTTGCTACCAACGCAGGTCAGATCAAAACAGGCTCGCTCTCACGCACGGATCGCACTGCGAAATACAATCAGCTGCTACGGATTGAAGAAGACCTGCACGGCGCAGCCCGTTTTCCAGGACGCGGAGCATTCACTCAACTGACCCCAGTAACGAACCAGGCGAATACTCGGAAAAGGGCGCGGGCCGCCAGACGGTGAAGTGGCCACCTCGGCGGCGCTTAGATCTATCAAACTCATGACGACGGCAAGCGAATGGCGGCGCGGGGAATTTCTTATCAGCACTGACCGGGAGAAACTTCAGCGGGATCTCATCCACGACTTTCTCTCCAATCGATCCTACTGGGCACAGCAGCGGAGCCCGGAAGTAGTGGCCCGCTCGCTCGAAAACTCTCTGAATTTCGGGCTCTATAAAGGCGAGAGCCAGGTTGGGTTGGCACGCGTCGTTACTGATTACGCCACGTTTGCATGGCTGGCGGATGTATTCATTATCGATGAACACCGCGGTCAGGGGTTGAGCAAGTGGCTATTAGAGGTAGTCGTGTCTCATCCGCAATTGCAGGGATTTCGCCGTTGGGTGCTGGTTACAAGGGATGCCCACGAACTATATCGCCGCTTTGGCTTTAAGGAGTTAGAGAATCCAACTCGCTGGATGGAGAAGACATGATCGCGAACAAACGAGGTCCCATTGCGCTGATAATCATCGATGGCTGGGGCTACTCTCCAACGCGCGAAGGTAATGCCATTGCTCTGGCCGCCACGCCTCATTACGACGAACTTTCTGAAAACTATCCACACACACTACTCGAAGCATCCGGCACGCGCGTCGGCCTACCCGCGGGAGTAATGGGCAACTCCGAGGTTGGACATCTCAATATCGGGGCTGGGCGAGTCATTCGCATGGATGTTTCCCGCGTCGATTACGAAATTGAGACCGGGGCGTTTTTCGAAAACAAGGTCCTGAGTCAGGCAATGGACGGAGCAAAATCTTCGGGTAAGTTACTTCACTTAATCGGTCTCGTTTCAGACGGTCAGGTCCACTCCTCCCAAGACCACCTTTACGCTCTGTTGCGAATGGCGAAGCAAAAGAATATCGATCGAGTTCTGGTCCACTGTTTTCTTGATGGTCGGGATACTCCGCCTGCTTCAGCGTCCTATTATGTGGATGCCTTGGGAAGCAAGATGAAAGAGCTCGGGTGCGGCCAGATTGCTTCGTTGACAGGACGCTACTATGCGATGGATCGCGATAAACGGTGGGAACGAACCCAACGAGCATATGAGCTGTTAGTTCATGGCAAGGGTGAGCGGGCTAACGATCCGGTAGCGGCGATTAAGCGTTCATATGAGAAAGGAATTACCGACGAATTTCTTGAGCCTGTTTGCCTCATAAAAGGCGATGGCGAACCCGTAGGAACCATGGGCGACGGCGATTCGGTCATCTTCTTTAATTTTCGGCCTGACCGGGCACGACAACTCACTCGGGCGCTGGCGATTGCCGACTTTGAGGAGTTTCCCGTTTCTGATCGACCAAAGCTCAATCTGGTTTGCTTTACCGTGTATGACCGAACGTTCCCTCTCCCAGTCGCCTTCCCACCACATCAACACCACAATGTGCTGGCTGAAGTTTGGGCGGAAATATGTGTGCAAAACTATCGACTGGCAGAAACGGAGAAGTACGCGCATGTAACCTATTTCTTCAACGGTGGGGTGGAAGAGCAATATCGCTGTGAACGCCGCTTACTGGTGCCCTCGCCGAAGATTGCCACCTACGATCTGGACCCGGCGATGTCTGCTTTCAAAGTGACCGATAAGGTCCTGCGGGGCATCGAGGAAGAAGAAACTGATGTGTTCATCATTAATTTTGCTAATCCAGACATGGTGGGCCACACTGGGAAACTTGATAAGACAATCGAGGCTTGCCAGTACGTGGACACTTGCCTGGGATGGATTACAAAGGCAATTGAGCGCGTGCGCGGTATTACCTTGATCACCGCCGACCATGGCAATGCTGAACAGATGATCGATCCGAAGACTGGAAACCCTCACACGGCGCACACGACCAATCCAGTTCCGTTTCACCTGATTGACAAGGCAGCGCGAGGCGGGCAGTTGCGCTCTGGCGGCGCGCTTGAAGACGTAGCGCCGACACTGCTCAGCTTGTTAGGTCTCCAGCAACCGGCAGAGATGACAGGACGTGATTTGCGGGAGTTGTGATGGCGCTGGAGTGAGACAGTGAACTTCGAACCACGCAATATTCTCATCATGGATTTTGGCCAGCTCGGCGATGTTGTGCTCAGCCTGCCGGCACTGCGTGCAGTACGCGAACGCTTTCCCAACTCCCGTATCACAGTGGCGGTCGGCCAAAGCGCCGGAGAGATTGCAAGACTCTCCGGTTATGTCAATGATGTCCTGACTATAGATCGCGTTGGCCTTCGTGACGGAGCAAAGCTTGTTTCGATCTTCAAAATTTTTCAGATCGTCAAAAGTGTGCGGCGATCCCAGTTTGATTTCGTTATTGACTTGCATAGTTTTTACGAAACCAACCTGCTGGGTTTTGTCTCCGGAGCGCCCAAGCGTCTTTACGCGCGCCGGCCGACTCGCTCGCTCGATTACCTGGCAAATTTTGAACCGCGTCCGCCCATCGAAGAAGTGCGTTCTCCAAAGCATCAGGTGGATCGTTATCTGGACGTCCTGATTCCCCTGGGGATCAAAGATGCGGTGCGTGTGCCGCATCTCAAGACCCGGCCTGACGTGGATGTGACAGTGGAGGCAATCCTCAGGAAGGCAAAGGCCGACACAGGAGCTCCTCTGGTCGGGATCTTTCCGGGGGCGGGGCACCCCAGCCGGCGCTGGCCTCTGGAACGATTTGCCGAGTTGGCCGATTACCTGGTGCGCAACGATGGCGTACGGGTTCTGGTCTTTGCCGGGCCTGAGGAAGCGGGCATCACACAGCAAATGCGACGGCTCTTTCCCGCGTCTTCTCTGATTCTCAGTGGGTTACGGATCTCCGAGCTGGCCTCCGCACTAGCCCGGCTGGCGGTATTCGTTTCAAATGATACCGGACCGATGCACGTTGCTGCCGCGGTTGGCACTTCAGTGGTGGTGCTACTAAACCGAACAACTCCGAATACGTTTGTTCCCATTGGCGAAGCCCACCGTCACATCTACAGCCGCATGATTCAGGAGATCGCCACGGAAGAGGTCTACGGCGCCACGTGCGAATTGCTTGCAAGCAGTCGGGTGGCTCAGCTCTCTTCTCGCTAGAGTCCGCAGCGCTGCTCCCTGCTGACCTCTGTGACTGCCGGGCCAACTCGCAACCCCCTTTCAGCGCCTTCTAAAATCCCGCGAAATCTACAGCAATTTCGGGCAAAACCCACCGTTTACTATAGACAAACGTCGTTTAACGAAGTATTATGGCGGATGCCCCGGCTTCCGGCGATAGCGAGCAATTAAGACACACGCCGACCTCAATTCTGCGGAAGCAGTTCCCGCTTGTCCCCGATTTCCTCAGCAGTTCAGGAGCGCAAAACGTATGCCTATCAGAGTTTACACCTGCACCCTGGTTGCACTATTGGTTCTAATGATGGCGACGACGAGTCATGGCCAGCAGCAGAACCTTACTGCTAGAAATACCAGTTTTCAGCCCCAGCCGGTGAGCGATGTGGGAGAGAGCGACCGCGTCAAAGACGGACTAGTCGGCCCGGTGCGGCGCGTGCGCACTGAGATTGTAAAGCTGACCACACAGGACGGAAGGGTGACGGAGGGTAAGCGGTCGTTGCTCGAAATCGTGGCCTACGATATCAAAGGCCGTAAGGTTGAAAATCAATACTTTCCAGTTGCGGGCGCCACCCTTACTGGAAAAGAAGTGTACAAGTATGACGAAAAGGGAAACATCAGTGAGATGACCCTGGTCAACGTGGACGGAACGGTCTTGAGTAAGGAAGTCTACCGGTATGAATTTGATTTCGCCGGCAACTGGAGCAAGATGACTACTTCTGTGGCAGTAGTTGATGGGGGGCGTGTTAGCCTTGAACCCATAGAAGTCACTTACCGATCGATCATGTACTACCTCACGGAGAACATGGTAAAGATGTTTCAGCCGAAAAAGGTAGCACCAGTAGAGCCTGCGCCCACCCAGACCAACTCAGCAAAAGCCGTCGCCGAGCCGAAAGCAACGCGGACCGCGCCACCGACGATTATCGAGCAGGTAACTGATGAGATGATAACATCGTTACCGTCCTCAGCTTTCAAACCTGAGAGTGTAACTGGAAACAATGGTGGCGACGTCAATAGCGCCACTGAAGAAAAGACCCCAGCAGTCGTGCTCGAGTCAGAACCGCCGCCACCGGCCGGAGTGGCGAATCCCATCTTCAAACCGGTATCAGGCGGCGTGCTCAATGGTACGGCGCTTAGCTTGCCCGCTCCAGCTTATCCCGAGACAGCCAAACGATTGAAAATCTCGGGCGTGGTAAGCATAGCTGTTGTTGTCGACGAAAGAGGCAAGGTGATTACCGCCCGGGCAACGTCCGGTCCGGCCAGTTTGCGTGATGCAGCCGTGCAAGCCGCACTAAGAGCGCGTTTCTCTCCCACTAAACTTTCAGGGCAACCGGTTAAGGTTTCAGGCGTCATTAATTACCGATTTACCCTTGCTCAGTAGTCTTCACTAATTGGTCCTAGCGTCTCAAGGAGGTGTTTCAGATGGCACTGACCGGGCATCTTAGCGATCTCTCACTTTCGGAGTTGATAGAGTTTTTCTGTAATCAACGCAAGACGGGCAGGCTCAAGGTTCTTTATCCCAACGGACCGGGCTATTTCTACCTGCAGACCGGTTCTGTAATCGATGCTCGTCTGGGCCTCCTGCGTGGAATTGATGCTGTCTACTATGCTCTGACGCTACCCAATGCCGAGTTTGAGTTTAGTGGCGAAGTCGAGCCGACAGAGCGCACAATCAACCAACCCTGGACACAGGTAGTATTGGAAGGGCTGCGTCGCCTTGACGAAGGCATAATTCCCACGCAGGCCTTTCCGCCCGGCTACGTCCCGGAACCAGACGCCTATGCCTTAAAGGATAATGACTCACCGGTAGAAGAACATTACCACCATCCGCGTCTGCCGCAACTATTTTCGTTCGTAGATCGAGAATCAGTGGCCAGGAGCAAACCGTTACTTGCCGGTGGACTTGCGGCGGCAATTGTTTTCAGCGTTGCGGCGGTGGGGATTCCTGCGGGCTGGTATAATCGGCCGAAAGCCAGTGCTGCTGCGCCGGAGTCGGCAGTTTCCACCGTAGCGACACCAGAGTCCGTGGTGCCCACCCTCGAAGAAACCTCCAAGGATGAGCCTACGGAAGCGCCATCTTCAGGTGAAACGTCAGCTCCGATAATGAAGCGGTTACGCGTGAAAAGGAATCGTGACTTTGTTGGTGCCGGGGCAACCGGCGCGCCTTATGAGTCACGCAGGGAAGGGGCTAAGAGAGTGACAGTAACCGTGAATTATGACGAAGCGGGACGCGTCACCCAAGCCTCCGGGAATGATGCAACAGCTCTGCGTATCGCGCGCCAGAAACGGTTTCCCGCTGGTAAGCCCGGTTCGGCCACCGTGACTATCCCAATTAACTAGAACGGGCCATTTTCCATATACCATCACATATTTGTCGTTCGGCCATTTCCCGAACTCGATTCCGCTCGAAATGACAAAATGACGAATGTTAAATGTGAAATGGAAAATGGTTCGGACTCTACTGTGCCTGGATTCCCACCAGCCCGAGGATTACGAGCAAGCCTCTTTTCAGTCCAAGTTCCCGCCCAGTCGGTTCATACCATTCTTCAAGAGTATGAGAGTTGCCAGAAGTTCCTCCGGCGCCGAGCGTAACTGCCGGCAGCCCTATTGATATCGGCAGATTTGAGTCGGTTGACGATTGATCCAATCGCGGTAAAATTCCGAATGCTCGCGTTGCTTCGCATGCTATCTCGACAATAGGGGAATCGGCGGGAGTCTCGCCGTTAGGACGCTCGCCTATCAACTCTATGCTCAGTTCAAGTGGTCGAGTGCCTTTAAGACGCGCGGCATTATGTTCCTCGATGGCTTCATGCATGGCGCGGCGGAAGAATGCGTCGAGTCTCAAGAGTTCGTTTTCGCGGCTCGAGCGCAGGTCGACATCCATGGTAGCTTCGCGGGAAATGGAGTTGATACTAGCGCCGCCTATAACCCGGCCCACGTTGAAGGTAGTACGCGGCTCTTGAGGAGCAGGATACGAAGACAATTTGGAGATCGCGTGGCCCAGGGCATGAACCGGATTTGCAGTTCCGAAATCGCCCCATGAATGTCCGCCCGGGCCCCTCAAGCTTACACGGTAACGTCGTGAACCCACCGCGCCATTAGTAATGCGGTCAACACCCGGTCCGTCAAAGCTGAGAAACGAAGAGATCTGATTTGACCAGCTCCCGCCTTTCAAGAGATGTTTGACACCGCGCAGGTTTCCCTCACCCTCCTCCCCCACAGTCCCGGCAAAAAGTAGCGAACCTTCGGTCTCAATTTGGAGTTCCTCGAATGCCCGGGCAAACGCGAGCAGTGCTGCCAGCCCGCAGCCGTCGTCAGAAATTCCCGGTGAGAATAGACGCTCGCCCACCCGGCGCACAGTAAAATCGGTCTCCGGTGGAAAGACCGTGTCGAGATGAGCGCTCACAACGATCAGAGGCGATGGAGAGTGACCCCGTCGATGGGCAAGGCAATTTCCTTCCTCATCTAAACGTGAATCAGTCAGGCCGATTTCCGAAAAGCGCCTGCACAGATACTCGGCCCGCTCCTTTTCCCCGAAAGGTGAAGCGGGAATCGAACAGATTCGTTTATGCTCCTCAGTGATTTGGGCAGCCTGAGAATCGAAGAATGAAAAGGCCCTCTGCACGTCCCTCCAGGCGAGCAACTGTTCAATTCGGACCGCGGCGACAGATTTCAGTTCGGTAAGCACGATGTTTCTCAAACCAACTGCAAGATCTCGTCTTCGGCCAGTACCGCGGACGACTGCTTGGCCCGCTCATAAATTCGGTTGATACGCTCTTCGTTAGCAATTATCCCTCGTTTCTCGAGCCAATAGATCACGTTTGATTTTCCGCTCATTGGGCCAATCTCAATTACCTGCTCCAGCCCAAATTGTCCCGCCGGCACACCGGAATAGACGATATCAGCCAAACGATGGTCCCCTTTTTTATAGCTCTTTATCACAGCAGCTGCGTGCACGCCTGTCGCGGTACGAAAGGCATCGCGTCCAAAAACGGGATAGTTGCAGGGAATGGTCCAACGGCAAGCTTGCGATGCCATTTCACAATAATCGCGCAGCCGTGAAAGATCGTTGTCAATCCATCCCATGAGTTTGAGATTTACCAGAAGCTGATCCAGGGGCGTGTTGCCGACGCGTTCACCCATTCCGAGGGCCGAGCCATGTACTTGATCTGCGCCGCCTTGAATTGCCGCAATGGAATTAATCACACCCAGGCCTCGATCCTGGTGACCATGCCAGTCAAGGCGAATCCCACCGCCGTGCGCGTCGATAATCTTCTTAACAAAGCTGACGACAGCTCGTGCGCCATCGGGTGTGGCATGTCCCACCGTGTCGCAAACGCAAACGGCTTTAGCGCCACAATTGATTGCCGTCGTGTAGAGTGCCTTGATGACTTCAGGGTTGGCTCGCGTGGTGTCCTCCGTTACGTACATCACTGGCACGTCATGACCAACGGCAAACGTTACTGCGTCTTCCGTCATCTGCAGCAACTTTTCTAGCGTCCAGTCTTCGGCGAAAAATCGCACCGACGATGAACCGATGAAGGTGCACGCTTCGATAGGCACACCGGCGCGTTGAGATATCTCAATGATCGGGACGATGTCGTTGCGGTGCGTACGAGCAGCGCAGTTGGGTCGGATCTTCAGACCGTCTTCGACAATGGCCCGCGCCAACCGTTCTACGCCTGCTGCATGAGTGCCGCCGGCGCCGGGCAACCCAATATCCGCAGTATCGATACCAACAGCGTTCATCAAGTGAAGAAGCTCGATCTTCTGCTCCACCGACGGCTCGCAAACTGAGGGTGACTGTAGGCCATCGCGGAGCGTCTCGTCATCAAATCCGATGTGCCGCTCTGGCGGCAGCAGCGCGGCGTCAATTTTGTTCCAGTCATAAACCAGTTCATCAACAGGCACGATCAAAACCTCCTGCACTAGTTCGGAAACTCGGGGTCCCTGAAGCCGGAGCTTGAGGATTGTGGTTTCTGGAGTTACAAGCTGAGGAGCAAACTTCAAACCGCAAGCCACCGAGGAATTTGATTACAGCAATCGATAAAACCAATGTCAAGCTAACTAGAAGACGTGCTTTTGACTGAGAGCAGCGCGCTGTTATAGCCTCTGACGTGATTAAAGGGAACCACCGGTGTTTATTGCAAAAAACCTTGAAGCGTCCATCCAGGCAGCCCTCCATTAAGACAATCGCCCTTGGATCTTCTCGCGCTGCCAAAATCATGGCTGTGCGTGCCAGTGTCGCGCGCATTGCGCAGCTCGATCCGGCCTGGGGCAATGCCAACGTAGTTGCGCGCGCCGTGACGACAAATGTGCCGGCGATGCCATTAACGGATTGGGAACTAATGCAAGGTGCTCGTGAGCGGGCGCTCGCGGTTCGCGACTTGCTGCGCAGTCAGAGCTTGGAGGCAGACATCTATGTTGGCTTGGAGGGCGGGTTTCATTCAATCTCGATTGAGGGAGAGTGGCACACGTTCCTACGTGGGTGGGCCTATGCTACCGACGACAAGACGGGCACATTCGGCGCCGCTCCATCTATCAGTGTTCCCAGTGCCATTGCCAGGCGAGTTATTGACGGAAGGCGGGAGTTGGGTGTGGTAATCGACGAAATCTCCGGAAAGCATGACGTACGCAGTCGTCAGGGAGCCTGGGGCGTCCTCTCCCGTGATATGGTTACGCGGGCGATGAGTTTCGAGTTGGCGTTAATTGCGGCGTTCGCTCCATTTTACAATGCGCAGTTATACAGCTCACAAGAGTCTGTAGCGAACAGTTAGCTTATGGAAGAGTTGATCGCACAACTTAATCACGATGAGTCGGGGTCCCGGCTCTCCCCAAGCGCGGGCTGGATTGAGGTTATTGCCGGGGCCATGTTTTCCGGCAAATCAGAGGAATTGATTCGCCGTTTGCGCCGCGCGAAGATTGCCAGACAAAAAGTTCAAGTGTTCAAGCCGGAAATCGACTCGCGATTCTCTGACAACCATATCGTTTCGCATTCTGAGATGCGTCACGAGTCGGCAAACGTGAGAACGGCTGCTGAGATACTCGAAACGCTGGAAGTGGATACAGAAGTGGTTGGCATAGACGAGGGACAGTTTTTCGATAATGAGCTAGTGGCAGTTGCCAATGAACTTGCGAAACGGGGGCTGCGTGTGATCATTGCGGGACTAGATCAGGACTATACCGGCAAGCCCTGGGAACCGATGCCCCAATTGCTGGCAGTCGCTGAATACATCACCAAGACACATGCTATTTGCATGAAGTGTGGGCAGCCGGCCAACTATTCTCAGAGGATCTTTGAATCGGACGAACGGGTGGCAGTTGGGGCCATTGGAATGTATGAAGCTCGCTGCCGCCGCTGCTTCGTGCCTCGTGCCGATGCTCCTACGGTCCATCCTGAGTGATCTGGGAGCGCAGGCATCTTGCCTGCTTACGCTCCGGTGGCAGGCAGGGATGCCTGCCCTCCCAGGTGTTTTCACAGTTGTCACCGCGCGTGATATTCTAGTACTTCCTCCTTCGCCCCTGGTTTGAAACTTACCCGGCGCCGCCGTGCGCTCGATTTCCGGAGATTTTTATATGAACAGAGTGTTGAAACTT
>DATEUF010000024.1:0-21628 GCA_035283325.1 Pyrinomonadaceae bacterium
AACGGCTGGGATTTCTCTGTTAGTTTTTGACATTGTGGTGGAAGGAAAATATACGAATATGAAAAGGCTGGCTCTCGGGGTGCTATGCCTTTTATGTGTTTGCGCTATCTGCACCGGAGAAGCCTGTACGGAACAAGCGAATATACTTGTTGGTCCGAACATCTTGGTTAGTCAGGATGGCGACATCCCACACGTTGAAACGGTTATCGTCATAAACCCACGGAATTCAAAGAATATGCTTGGAGCCGCAATCACTCTAACAGGCCCCACTAAAGGGCGAGGACCTGCCTGTAAGACTTATGCGTCGACCGACGGTGGATACACATGGACTGACGCGACATTCGCCGAACAAATGGAGTTTGGTGGCGCCGATCCTCAGGTTGCGTACGGACTTGATGGCACAGCATACTTTGTCGCAATCGCTTACATCCCAGGAAAAGGGGGACTTTACTTTTACCGCTCGGAGGATGGGGGGACGATTTGGCAAAAGCCACTCTATCTTGGTAGGGGTGATCACGAGATGATGGCCGTCGACCAAGGGTCTAGCAAATACGCAGGTCGCATTTACGTTAGCGCCGAGACCGGCACGTTCGCAGATCCGAAGAGTTTTCGCGGAAGAAAATCAACCGTAATTCTTTACCGCTCTGATACCGATGGCCGAACATTTCTGTCGCCTGTGGAGGTGGCTACCAGCCCGGGAAAGGGGCTCATGGCTGAGAACCTGCTCGTGCTTAGTGACGGTACGCTGTTTGTGCCTATGCGAGAATATCCAAATCCCCCAGAGGACCAAACCACCCCCACACATACCTTGTTGTTTGCCACGTCATCAGATGGGGGTGCGTCCTTCTCAGCAACGTCGAAAATTCACGAAGTATATTTTGGCCCTTATACCGAATTCTACAGGCGTTTCAATGCTGGTGACCTAGATGTGACATTTAATCCATCGTTCGCCCTTGATGCTCGCACGGAGAGGTATCGCGACCGTTTGTACGTTGCGTGGAACGATCGCCGTAGCGGCACTAATCGCATTCTCTTTTCTTATTCGAGCGATAGGGGCAAGAGCTGGAGCCCTCCTAAAGTGGTGAGCCCACCTGTTCACCCTCAGGCTGTTCAATACCAGGCGAAGATAGATGTGAACAACGAAGGTACTATCGGTGTCTTGTGGTTCCAATCGTCTACATTGAGGAATCAAGATCAATACGACTTGTACTTCACCGCATCCGTTGATGGCGGCCAAAGTTTTCTTCCATCCGTGCGTGTCTCGTCAGAACCTTCGTTGGCCGCTGGCGCTGCTAACGTACGCCCAATACCATTTCGAATCGCCACCACGGAGAGCTCTATTAAAGTCGATTTCCTGTCTGGCTTCTCCCGTTGGAGGGCGGGAGGCGAGTACATAGGATTAGCGACAGATAGTCGCGGCGTCTTTCATCCGTTTTGGCCGGACAGTAGGAGCGGAACCTTTCAACTCATGACAGGTCAGATTCTTGTATCGAAGCCAGATTCTAAGCATGGCCCTCCTGTTGAAAAGGTCAAGAAATCGATCAACCAGCAGGTAGCTTTAGTGTTTGATTCTGTCCAGGTGAAGACAGAAAAACAGGAAGCGGTTTTACTGATTCGACTAAAGAACATCTCATCGGAAACGCTGTATGGGCCTATCACCGTAGAAGTGAAGAATCTCACTGATCCTACTTATGCCTTTCTAGGTAATTTGGTGAGCGTTGACCGAATCCTGAACGCCACTAATGGCAAGAGCGGAGTCGGCGCAATGTTCGATTACACCTTCGCACTGCGAGATTTTGACTCATTGGAGCCGGGGGCGCTTACAGAAGCAATGCCGTGGAGATTAAAATTCGATAAGTTGAAAGCTGCAACTTTCCCCATTGAAGTTGAAGTGACAGGTTCTGTTTCACAGAGAAAGTAAAGTCCTTTGATGAGCACGTCATGCGTACGCTAGCTAGAGAAGTTATGAGATGCCAGGATCGAAGATTGGACGCGAAGCATTTCTTTGTCCATACACACTGTAAACCCACCAGACAATTCCACGATTCCCGCCAACAATCGACTGCTCGCCACCCTGCCGCGCGATGAGTACGAGCGTCTTCTTCCCCGCCTGGAATTAGTTCGCTTCCCCAAGAACAGAATCTTGTATGAAGCTGGGGAGGGGATTCACTACGCCTATTTCCCGACCCACGGGATGGCCTCGTTGTTCGCCATTACCGAAGACGGCTCAACACTGGAAATAGGTACAGTCGGAAGCGAAGGCTATATCGGCGTTCCCCTCCTGCACCAGGTTGGCATGACGGCATATCGCGTGACGGTGCAGATACCGATGACGGCGCTCCGCATGGAAGCCAATGGATTCCTGTTTGAATCGAATCGAGAAGGCACTCTTCGTACCGTGCTCTCGCGCTACGCCCACGTGGTGGAAACGCAACTGGTACAAGCAGTCGTTTGCAGCCTCACCCACACAGTCGAGCAGAGACTCGCCCGCCGATTGATGGTTATGAGTGACTGTCTCGAAGCGAACACTTTCAAAGTGACGCAGGAACAGCTGAGCATCATTCTCGATAGACACCGGAATCGCATCAGCGAAGCCGGAATTGCACTGAGAAACATGGGACTTATAGAGACCGCCCGGAGTCAGTTAAAAATCATCGATCGCCAGGGACTAGAAGCAGCGGCGTGCGAGTGCTATAGCATTGTTAAGGATGTCGTGCAGCGTTCCCGCCAGAGTTAATTGTAAAAGGTGTGTCCGTCAAAAGCATCGTAAAGCTGCCGCTGTCGACTTATTATCGGTATGCTGCGGTCTAGTAGTATCTGAGGCATACAATAACTTTTGATTGTCATACCGTAAAGCTTTCGACGTGACCGACACGAGGCCGGATACCTTCTCGTTGCGGATGATGACTGCTCGGCGAGAAGTCTCTCCTAATGCCGTGCCCGTGATTGCGCCGACAAGTTCGCAGTTTTCTGTGCCAATAATCTCTTTGATCGTTTAGGTTTCGGTGTGTTTGTTAAGACTTGTCAGACTGTAAGGATGATCAGGCATAAATACGATGGAGCCAGCCGTGATATCGATCATCGCGCCCGGTCGTCGCCAAAGAGAAAATGTCCTGAATCTCCTTTGTGATCGGACCGCGCGTACCTTGTCCGATGGCCGAGTCGTCAACTTCCCGAATTGGAACTACCTCAGCGGCGGTGCCCGTGAAGAAGGCTTCATCTGCGTGTAGCAGGTCGTCCAAACTGATGGCGCGCGTTTCGAAGTTGAGACCGAGGTCGCTGGCGATCTTGATCACGGCATCTCGCGTAACACCGAGGAGGATTGAGTGTCGTTCATCGTTTGTGAAGATCCGACCATCTTTGACTAGAAAGACATTTTCCCCAGAGCCTTCGGCGATGAACCCAGTCGCATCGAGGAGCAAAGCTTCTTCGAAACCACGATCTAAGGCGTCGCTGACGGCTAGTATGGAATTCAAGTATTGGCCGCACGCCTTGGCGGTCGTTGGCATCATTCGGGAATTGAATTTAACCCATGGCGACACAGTGACGCGCACGCCGCGTTCTTTACCTTCATCGCCAAGAAGCGTTTCCCAGGGCCAGGCGAGAATCGCAACTTCAACGGGGCAATTGGCGCGTATGCCCAAGTTGCGGCTGCCCAGGTAGCAGATAGGTCGTAACTAGCAAATCTCAAACTCGTTTCGGCGAATGACTTCGCAGATCGCCTCTGTTAGTTGTTCGGCGGTGTAGGGAATCTCGATCCGGTAGGTACGAGCCGAAGCATGGAAACGATCAAGGTGTGCATCGACACGAAACAGCGCCGGGGCCGCTCGGCGTATGGTAGCAACGCAGGCCCTCGAACACGCCTCGACCATAGTGAAGTGTATATGCCGAGACATGAACGGTCGCTTCATTCCACGGAAGGCACTGGCCGTTCATCCATACCCACTTGGTTTGCGCGAATGACATTAGTCCGACCTCGTATCAGGATTTGTGTGCAAAGGATGGTGACCCTCTACTTCGACGCTTTGAATAGACGCTTCGCTTGTGAAAGCTCCGATGAAGGGTTTGTCTTTAGGTCTCGTAGTTCTTTACTGATCATGGATATTCGTTCGCCGAAAGAATCCAATGCCTCGGCGATCAGGTCGGAATTCGTCCTGAGGATATCCTCCCACACCGACCAGGAACTGTCTGCCAGTCTGGTCATGTCTCGGTAGCCGTTCCCGGCCAGCTTGAAGAAGAAGTCACTACCCAGTTGCTTTCGAGCTGTCGCGCTGAGCGCTACGGAAACGAGTTGTGGCAGGTGACTTAGCGATGCCATGACTTGGTCATGCTGGGCCGCTCTCATCCGGTAAACCTGCGATCCAAGAGCTTCGACGGTTTGCTCTACCTTTGCGAAGGCGTTTCCTTGGTCTGCTTGCCTATGAATCAAGACATAAGGAGCGCTGTCGAATAGATCAGGGCGCGCGAATGACAGACCTGATTCGTGACTGCCCGCGATGGGGTGTCCGCCGATGAAATGTCTCTCCGCCCTAAGGTATGTACCCGCAGCGACGCAGATTTCGAATTTAGTGCTGCCGGCATCCGTGATCACCGCACCGCGTTTAGTGCGCGAACCTTGATTCTGGAGAAAGCTGATGATGGAGCGCACCGGCATCGCCAAATAGATCAAGTCTGACTCTGATTCGTTAGATGAAGCGGAAGCAAAGCAGGCATCGATTTCGTCTATAACTCCAGTCTTGAGAGCTTCATCCAGGACGCCAGGTTCTGAATCCCATCCGGCAACTGAGCCGCAGAGATCATTTTGTTTGAGGGCGAGCCCAAGCGACGCGCCGATGAGGCCGCAACCAACAATCGTCACACGATTCCAAAGATACGGGGTCATAGCGACAATCCAACATTAGCTTGGTCAGGAAGACCGCCGTTTTTGTGCAAATGATCGGCGATAGCCAGCGCCAATTCCTTTGGATTCTTTAAATTGTCTGCCGCGATCCTAATCATCGCCAACTGATAGTCTGACCGCCTCTCTTGATAGAGCTTCAGCGCTTGGGCATAGGTACGCGCTAAAGGCCGCTCAAACGGATCTGCGGCTTCGATTCGCTGCCAGCACAACTCAAACGGCGTATCCAGCCAAACGGTCGTGCATCTTCGATGAGCGATCAGTTTGCGGTTTCTTTCCAGCCCCCATGTCCCGCCACCTAGCGCCACTACGGTTTGTCCTTCACCATGGAGCAGTGCTCCGAGAGCGCTGGTCTCCAGCACTCGGAAATGATCTTCGCCGTCCTGTTCGATGATTTCGCGGATTGACCGCTCTTCGCGACGAGAAATGACTTCATCGAGATCGATCATCGTCCGATCCAAGACCCGCGCCAGAGTGCGGGCCACCGAAGTCTTGCCGGACGCCATGAACCCGGTAATCACAATGTGTGTAAGGTCCTTCATCGCTCGCTGACCGATTCAAGTGAGCGGAAGAATTCGGGAAAAGACACGCGCACACAATCGGCTCCTTTGATTTCTGATGTACCAGTCGCAATAAGTGCCGCGACGCTGAAAGCCATAGCGATACGATGGTCTCCGTAAGAATCCAAGACGGCGCCTTGCAGTTGACAAGGGCCTCTCACCTTCAAACCGTCTTCGAATTCCTCAACCTCGGCACCCATGACGCGAAGATTTGTGACCGTCGCGGCAAGGCGATCGGATTCTTTGACGCGCAGTTCTCTGGCGTCCCGAATCTCGATGCCGCCGAGCAATCGTGTTCCTAGCACGGCCAGGATCGGCAGCTCATCGATTACCTGCGCGACGAGCGAGCCGCGAATCAAATTTGCCCGCGGCGCTTGTGGTTCGAACTTGTAACGCCCTCTAAAATACACATCGCCTATGGGCTCATTGAATTCATTGCGCACGTTGCGGAGTTCGATGTCGCCACCAAGGAGCTGAAGGATGGAGAGGAATCCCGTGCGCGTTGGATTGAGACCAACATCGGTAATCAAAAGTTCGGACTCCGGGAAGGCGGCGGCGGCGGCAATCAAGAATGCTGCGGAAGACATGTCACCCGGCACCGCAACGTCCCTGGCGGCGAAGGGTTGGGATGCCTCCAAAGCCGTTCGCGTCTTACTTGTGCCGTCATCATCAATCGTTTTTGAATCAACCTTGATACTGAACCAGCTTAGTAATCGTTCAGTATGATCGCGTGTCGCATTGGGCTCAATGATCTCGGTCCGTCCTCTCGCATTGAGGCCGGCCAGTAGAATCGCTGTCTTAACCTGGGCGCTGGCAACCGGCAGTTCGTAACGGATTGCGCTCAGGGGTTGACGGCCCAGCACAGTCAGTGGTGCGCGATCCATTGTTCCCTGAATATGCGCGCCCGTCTGGTTGAGTGGTTGGATGATCCGTTTCATCGGGCGCGTGAGAAGAGATTCATCTCCCGTTAGAGTTGCGACCACGTCATGTCCGGCCAAAGCGCCGGCAAGCATGCGCATCGTCGAGCCGCTGTTGCCGCAATTTAATGGCTCGCTTGGGGCTCTGAATCCTTTCGCACCGGCTCCTTCAATACAGACCGTTGCTGCCGCTTCGCGCATTACTTTCACGCCAAGCTGCTCCAAACAACGAAGTGTCGATTCGCAATCCTCGCTGGTTGAGAAATTGGTAATGCGCGACGTTCCCTTATACGCCAGCGCCGCAATGATGGCCGAGCGGTGGGAAATGGATTTGTCTCCTGGCAGAGACAATGTTCCACGCAGCGCCTTAACGGGAGAAACACTCACTAGAGAACCTAGAAGCACTTGCCATAAACCGATCCAGAGAATCAGTAATTGCTCAATTGGTGAAGATAGCCTGCAAAGTTGCGCTGCATTTCACCGAGACTGTCGCCGCCAAACTTCTCGCGCATTGCCTGGGCAAGCACCAGCGCGACCATTGCCTCTCCGATTACCCCGGCGGCAGGTACTACCGTTACGTCGGAGCGTTCAAATGCAGCCGATTCAGATTGCTTCGTGTCGATATTCACGGAACGTAAGGCCCGGCGCAGGGTTGGGATTGGCTTCAAGTAGCCACGGACGCGTAACTCTTCACCATTAGTGATCCCACCTTCGAGCCCGCCAGCGCGATTCGTCGGCCGCTGAAATCGTCCCAACGCCGGGTCATAGTCGATCTCGTCGTGCACTTCCGAGCCTGGCAGCGCCACAGCTTCCATGCCCGCTCCGATAGCCACAGCTTTCACGGCAGGAATTGACATTATTGCCTGGGCCAACTGTCCATCCAGTTTCCGATCCCAAGCCGTATGTGATCCCAGACCAGGCACTTCGCCACGCGCAATTACTTCAAAGACACCACCGACCGTTTCTCCATCTTTTTTGCATTTATCGATGAATGCGATCATTTCTCCCTGCGCCAAGTCGTCCGCACATCGCAATGGTGAGTCATCGGGAATCTCATCGATTGCTTCCCAGCAAATCACCAATGGTTCTTTCGGTACACCACCGATCTGAATCACATGGCTACGAACGTCTACGTCGAAAGCCTTTAACAGTTGCTTTGCCAAAGCTCCGCAAGCCACGCGGGCCGCAGTCTCTCGCGCGGAAGCTCGTTCCAGAATGTTGCGCAGATCACTAGTGTTGTACTTCAAACCTCCAGCCAGATCCGCATGACCAGGACGTGGGCGTCGCAGCCTTCGTGATTTCTCTTCATGGAGAGCAGTTGGCGTGACTGACATCACGCCAATCCAGTTGTCCCAATCTTTGTTTTCAATTAGCAGCGCGATTGGAGAGCCAAGAGTCAGGCCGTGGCGAATGCCACTGAGGATTTGAGCTGAATCCTGCTCAATCTTCATCCGGCCGCCTCGGCCGTAACCCTGCTGACGCCTGGATAACTCTTTATTGATCTGCTCCGCATCAACGGCGACGCCCGCTGGCACTCCCTCCAGAATTACTACGAGCGCGCGCCCATGCGATTCACCCGCCGTGGTGAACCTGAGAGCGCTCACGCCGCCTCCGCGGGCACCGGTATTAGCGCGCTCAGATCCTGCATCATCTCGGCAAAGCTCGGCAGGTCCATCGACTGTGGACCATCCGACAAAGCTCGTTCGGGACAGGGATGAACTTCAATCATCAGACCGTCAGCGCCGGCGCCCAACGCAGCCCGCGACATTGCTGGAATCAAGCTTCGTCTTCCGGTGCCATGCGAGGGATCGGCGATGACCGGCAGGTGAGACAACTCTTTCACCAACGCCACTGCTGCCAGGTCCAGGGTGTTGCGTGTCTCGGTCTCAAAAGTCTTGATCCCACGCTCGCAGAGTACGACCTGTGAGTTTCCGCCTGAGAGTAAGTATTCTGCCGCCAACAACCACTCCCTGAATAGTCGCTGATGGTCCGCGCTTCAGGAGAATTGGTTTGGAGGTAGCGGCGAGTCGGCGGAGCAGGGAAAAGTTCTGCATGTTACGCGCACCGACCTGAAGCATGTCTGCATAATCAGCGACGATGTCGATGTCTTCGGTGCTCATTACCTCGGTCACGACCGGCAGACCCGTTTCCTGTCGCGCTTCACTTAAGAATTCAAGCGCTTCGACGCCAAGTCCCTGGAAGTCATAAGGCGAAGTGCGGGGTTTGTAAGCACCGCCCCGGAGTATCTGCGCTCCCGCGGCCCGCACGGCATGAGCGGTCTCCAGCAATTGGTTGCGTGATTCAACCGAACAAGGTCCGGCCATCACCACTGGGTCACCGTCACCAATGCGTACGCCGCATACATCAACCACGGTGCGCGCTCGTCTGAGCTGCCGGCTCACCAACTTAAAGGGATGAGCAATCTCTACTATGGCTTCCACGCCGGGCGCGGCTTGCAGTGCTTCCACTTCATTGCGCCGGCCGCTACCGACGGCGCCAATAACGGTGCGTTCCGTTCCCTGACTCACGTGCGCGTGATAGCCGCATTCTTCGATTCGGTCGATCACGTGTCGTATCTCCTCTTCGGATGCTTCGGATTTCATGTTGACAATCATTTCTTTATTACTCCTTTGATTGGTTACTCAAAGAGACTTATTGATAGCGACAGTCGAGGCATTATTGTGCCCGTTGGCTGAAGTCGTGACATGGAACGAGGGATAGCAGCCCAGGATGCGCACTTTCTCCGTGCAGCGTTCAAGCTCTCGCAGCGCACTAACGACTTTCGAGTCATTCGTTGATGCTTGCAGATCGATATAGAAACGATACTGCCAGGGACTACCCTTGATCGGACGGCTTTCAATCTTCAGGAGATTGATCCCACGACGAGCAAAAGGCACCAAGGCACGATGCAAAGCGGCAGGCCGGTGAGAGAGTTCAAGCATCAGGGACAACTTGTCTCCCTTAGTTTCGCCTTGTGATGGAGGCTCCAGCAGCACAAACCGCGTGTAATTGTCACGGTAGTCCTCCAGATGTCGCTGCAGAATCTTCCCCCGATAGACATTGGCTGCTCGCTCACTCGCTATTGCGGCGCGCGAAGAATCGCCGTGCGCGATCACAGAACGCACACTGCCGGCCGTGTCCTCGCTGACAACTCGCTGAATGTGAGGATGATCGCTGAAGAAACGCTCGCATTGAGCCAATGCTACTGGATGAGACTCGACCGTCCTGAGCGAATCAAAAGTGGCGCTTTGACACCCGACGAGATGATGAGCGATGGGAATAATGACCTCGCCAGTTATAACGAGCGAGCTTTCCAGCAAGAGATCGTAAGATCGATGCACCGAACCCGCGAGAGTATTCTCAAGCGGTGCTAGAATCCGATTTGCCGACCCTTCGCTAATGCTCGCAAATAAGGAGTCAAACGTAGGCCGCGGCACCAGCTCGATCTCTTCGCCCAGCAGCTTCAGGGCGGCCTGTTCGCTAAAGGCCCCGCACTCTCCCTGGAAGGCGACACGCACATTTATCTTTGAATCATTCATTTCGTAACGCTCTCGGCCTGAGTTTGGTTTGTCACCACGGTGGATTCGACTCGGCGCGATTCGCGGATGATGCACTGAAAGAGTTTGCTGACCGCATCATCATCGAGTGGTCCGGGGTTGTTCGTCTGCATCCGGGCCACTACTCTCTGCTCGCGTTCTGCATCATTCAGGGGTAAGCCGGCTCTCTGTTTGAGTCCTCCAATCTTCGCTGCTAGCCGCGCCCGCGTGTTTAGGAGCCGTATCAGTTGATCGTCAATCTCATCGATTTCGGCCCGCCAATCCTCAATGCTCATTTTCTTTTCTCCCCGTTCGAATTGGGTTTGTGGCTCAAGAACGCAAAAGAAAACCAGCCGCGACCTTTCTCAGGGTTCGCGGCTGGCTCTTTGAAACCTTTTTGGCGCTTACGCTAATTCATCGAACTGTCACCCTTTGCAGCGCACTTCAAGCTTCTTCGGCCCGCCCTTCCCTGAATGGAGAGGTAGCAGTACGTAAAAGCGAAATAGTAAAACCAAGTGCTCTTGCTGCGCATCATCGTCTCAAGCCGTCGTGTTTCACTGACGCGACTATAAGGAACATAGATAAATCCTGTCAAGAATATTCTGCACCTGTCGCCGTTTTCTAACGTATGTGAATGCTGCCTATCAAGCATTGTATGAGGCAGACAGGAATAGTCCGGTTGTCATACTCTTATGCTTCTTGATTAACCAAGCGGATTGACAGCGCCAGAGACAGTTGCGTATGTAGGAGCATCGAATCATCAATATTATGCAGAACAACAGAACGCATCATCACCACCGTCCACACCATCATGCCAACTATCATTGGCTTCGAGGCAGCGCGTGCGTGGTTGTGATTCTGAAGCGAGAATAGCAAACAGATTCATAACTAGAAGTGTTAGAAACCCGCTGCCAAACCAACGAATGGCGGCGGGCTTTTCTTTTTATCAGACTCAATCTGCCCTATGAATGAACCCCTCTCCAAGATTCCCAACGGCTTGCGCTATTACTACGCACGCGAGGCCCGAGTGAGACGAGCTATCGAAGTCACGGCGATGTCCATCTTCGAAGGTTGGTCCTACGAGGAGATTGTCAGTCCTACACTCGACTACTATCCGGCCTTCGAACAGGGTATCGGTAAGCAGGAGGCTAATCGAGCTTTCAGATTAACAGATGGCGACGGCTGGCTGCTCGCTTTGAGGCCTGATGTAACATCCAGCATCGCGCGGGCGGCAGCTA
This sequence comes from Pyrinomonadaceae bacterium, assembly GCA_035283325.1. GTDB lineage: Bacteria > Acidobacteriota > Blastocatellia > Pyrinomonadales > Pyrinomonadaceae > PSRF01. The sequence goes on from DATEUF010000024.1 coordinate 11,149, forward strand.
CTCTATTGGCCAAGAGTGCGCGACCGTTGCCTCTTTGTTATTCCGCGAACGTGTTTCACCAGCAGAGTCAATCACACGCGGATTGGTAGAGAGTCGAGACAGATTGGCTGTGAGTTGTTGGGCAGAAATTCAACCGTCGCTGATATCGAGGTCCTGGTGATCGCTGCGGAACTGCTACGAACTCTCGATCTTGCTCAATCATTCGTTATCACTCTAAGCGATGTTGAGATTTTCAACGGCATTGGCGAGAACCTCCGTCTCGATACGAATGCCCGGGATGAGCTACGCCGGCTAGTAGATATTCGAGCAGTAGCCGATCTAGAGCGTTTTCTCACTTCTTACACGTCCGCCAAAGAATCCTCCGCCTTCGCTGACCTGATTCAATTGTCAGGCAGGGGAGAAATCTTTAACAAGGCCCGCCGGGTAATAACGAACGCTCGGTCGCGTGCGGCGCTCGACCGTCTCGAGAGTTTATGGCGGGTCGTGGAATCGCTGGATATGTCAGCTGACTCTGAGATTGACCTTGGTGATGTAGCCCGACTCGACTAACTACACGGGTCTCACTTTCAAAGATTTATGTCGAGGGTCTGGGCAGTCGTGTAGGGAGCGGCGGACGCTATGACAATCTGACTGGCAAGTTTGGAAAAGCTGAGCCCGCCGTCGGCTTCGTCTTGGAGCTTGATGCGCTGGCGGATCTGCTGGTTAAGACGCGATCAACGCCCTCGCCAAAGTCGGAAACCGCTGTGCTTGAATTGAGAGACAACGACGCTGGCGCGCTCTTTCGCGAAGCCATCGAACGGCGCGCGTCAAGCCAGTGCGTAATGATTGACAGCATTGAGGTGACTTCGTGCCGGAACTGACTATTGCGATCCCCAGGGGAAGATTGGAGCGCGAGGCCCTTGAGTTGTAACTTTGTGTCGTTGATCGATGAGACGCCAGGAGCGCGCGAGAGAGAAAGCGCAGGTGGATTGCATATGCGGCGAGTTCGTGGGCGACTGATTGTGACTGATCGAGAAATGAGTAATCCTGCGTTACATCGCAGTGCTGAATCAAAAGTGGCGAACATTGCCCATCGCGCTCGTAGGGCTGCGCGTCAGCTTGCGATTCTTTCCGACGAGCAGTCCGGTGGAACATCCGCCGAAGCTATCTATCAGATGGAAAAAGGTTCCTTGCGCACAGTGTTATCAAAAGCAGTTTGGGCGGCTTATCAACGGACCGTCGCGCTTTGGGCGTAAGAATACAAGCATGGTAGCCAGGCCCGCAGAACAAGGATTGGTCGAGAACCGTTTGCTCGCGGCATTGCCGCGCGATGAATACGACCGTCTCTTGTCAAACTCACAAGTAATCCGGCTACCAAGGAATAGAATCCTCTACGAAGCGGGCGACGAAGTGCGATCTGCGTACTTTTTGAGTGAGGGAATTGTCTCGCTATTAGCCATCACGGAAGATGGGCAAACCGTCGATATTTGCACCATTGGGAATGAAGGCCTAGTGGGAACGCCAATAGTGCTGAATTCTCCAATTATGCCCTGTCGGGTCGTGACCCAACTGCCGTGCCAAGCGCTAGTGATCAAAAGCGCACCACTCTTAATGGAGTTCAACCGCGGGAAGGCACTGCAGAGACTATTCCTCAAATATGCCTATGCGCAGCAATCGGAAATGATTCAATCCGCCGTCTGCCACTCGTTGCATACTATCCGTCAGAGGTTTTGTCGTTGGTTGTTAGTCATCAGTGACTCTGTCCAATCAGACAGCTTTGATGTTACACAGGAGCACGTTGCAAATATGCTCGGGCATCAGCGCAATCGCATCACGCTTGCCGCTCGCGAGTTGTTACAGCAAGGACTAATTGAATACGGTGGCGGTACTATGAGGATTCTCGATCGTGTAGGACTGGAAGCAGCAGCGTGCGAGTGTTATCGCGTCATCAAGGAAGGAATCAGCAACACTCTCCGCTGATGTACCGCGCGCATCCCGTAAGACTGACTCAACTGGTGCGGAAAAAAGAATCTGGCTGTTGGCCCGACCTGCAATCAAGGCGCTTGCGACCGTTTTCGGATGGGATAGCGCGCGCGTTGCTTCTGTTCGGCCGGAACTCGACGTCGATGGGTGTCGCGGGCGATACGTCGCAAGGCACAGACGGATGCTCCAGCGATCTTTATTGTACCTCGACGTACGAATTTGACAGTCGAGGAAGCAATCACGTATAAGACTCATCTGGAATATTCATGACCATCAGAACTCATCGCAGCCATCGTTCGCGTCGCCATGCCAACCATCATTGGCATCAAGGCAGCGCGTTTGTGGTTGTGATTCTGAAGCGAGAATAGCAGAGAGATTCATAACCAAAGGTTTCTAGGACCCGCTGCCAGCGTCGAACTGGTGGCGGGTTTTCTTTTGTCCAAAACGGTCAGGGTTCTTTTCAATGTCTCAACCACTTTCCAAGATTCCCAACGGCTTTCGCTATTACTTGGCGCGTGAGGCCCGCGCGCGGCGGGTGTTAGAGACCACCGCGATGAGCGTCTTCGAAGGCTGGTCGTACGAGGAAATCGTGACTCCCACTGTCGATTACTATTCGCTCTTCGAGCAGGGCATAGGTGAGAAGGAGGCTCAGCGGTCCTTCCGACTTCACCGACGGCGATGGCCGGTTGCTCGCTTTGAGACCAGACGTAACGGCCAGCATTGCGCGCGCGGCCGTCACGCTCTTTGCCAAACGCGAACGGCCATTACGGCTTTGTTACTCCGCGACGGTCTTTCATCAGCACAGTCAATCAAGGGCTGATTGGCGCAGGGAGTCGACGCAAATTGGTTGTGAGCTGTTGGGGAAAAATTCAACGGCGGCCGACATGGAGGTCCTGGCGATCGCTACGGAACTCCTGCGACGCCTTCAGCTTGACCAGAGCTTTGTAGTTACTCTCAGCGATGCGGAAATTTTCAGGGGCATTGTAGAAAACCTCCATCTGGATACAAACGCGCGGGATGAGTTGCGCCGCCTGGTGGACATCCGCGCGGTATCGGAGTTGGAAAACTTTCTTAGTGCCTATGCACCCGCGGATGAGGGCTCCGCCTTCGCCAATCTGATTCAGTTGTCAGGCAGAAGCGAAATATTCACCAAGGCGCGGCGCGTTATCACTAATACTCGTTCCCGCGCCGCCCTCGATCGGCTGGAGAGTCTGTGGCGCATCATTGAATCACTTGGCTGGTCCGCAAACTTTGAGATTGACCTAGGCGACGTATCCCGCCTCGATTACTACACCGGGCTCACTTTCAAGATCTATGTCGAAGGCCTCGGTGGCCGTGTGGGCGGCGGCGGACGGTACGACAATCTCACCGCCAAGTGCGGCAGGGCGGAGCCTGCTATCGGATTTGTCGTAGAACTCGACGCACTCGCGGAGGTGCTGGCAAAGAAGGCGCAATCGAATCTCACATCTCAACATGAGAGCGTGTTGGTCTCATCCGACAGTGATGACATCTGCGCACTATTTCGCGAAGCCATTGAGCTCCGCGCTGAGAATCGGCACGTGAGGATTGATGGGGAGGCGTCTTCATGGCCGAGCTGACCACTGAACTGACCATTGCCATTCCCAAGGGGAGACTGGAACGCGAAACCCTGGAGCTGTTTGCCGCCGCCGGGCTTCGTCTGGATGAACATCGCGATTCCCGGCGGTTGGCTTGCCGGCATGAATCGGGAGAAACCCGGTTCATATTTGTAAAGCCGTCGGATGTTCCCGTTTATGTGGAGCATGACATTGCCGATTGTGGGGTGGTTGGTAGAGATGTGCTGTTTGAGTCTGAAGCTGATCTGCTTCAGCCACTCAGTCTGGATATTGGATCTTGTCGGATTGCAGTCACCGCACCAGCGAACATGCCGGAGAACGGCCACACCATGCTAAGAGTCGCGACCAAGTATCCGCGCATTGCGTCCCGTTATTTCGGCGAGCGTGGACAGCCGGTCGAGATCATTGAGCTTTCAGGATCGGTGGAACTGGCGCCCGCCTTAGGCCTAGCGGACTGCATCGTCGATCTGGTTGAAACGGGAAGAACGCTACGAGAGAACGGGCTGACGGTAACGGAAGTGATTGCCCAATCAGCTGCTCAACTGGTGGTAAATCGAGCGAGCTATCAACTGAAGGCCCAGGTAATTGCCAAACTGATTTCGGCCTTAAAGGGAGCGCTGGTAAGCGCGAGCACATGATCGACGTTATCTCCACAAAAGAAAAGACACGTCTCACAGCCAAGCTGAAGCGCATTCGCGAGCGAAGCGTAGCGCTGGACACTGACTTGATGAATCAGGTCGCGTTAATCGCTCAGGATGTGCGCACGCGAGGCGACGCCGCGCTCATCGATTACGCGCAAAGATTTGATGGCTGCGTGATGGCGCACTCCGATCTCCGCGTTAGCGAAGAGAAGTTGCGAGAGACGGCCGCGCGCGCAGACAAGGTCGTGCTCGAAGCGTTGCGTGAAGCAATTGGTAGAGTGCGCACCTTCCATGAACAGGAGCGGGAGTATTCATGGACGCTTGATGGTCCAAATGGTGTTCGTCTGGGTCAGCGTGTTACTCCAATCGAACGCGTCGGTCTCTACGTTCCCGGCGGCACGGCCAGTTATCCCTCCTCGGTAGTGATGAACGTCGTCCCCGCGCAAGTTGCCGGCGTCGATCGCATCATTGTCGCTGCACCTCCACGAATGGTCGAAGAAAATCCGGCGGTGGCGGCGGCGCTGGTCGAACTAAACGTAACGGAGGTTTACGCGGTGGGTGGAGCGCAGGCGATTGCCGCGCTCGCTTATGGCACCGAGACTGTGCCGCGAGTGGACAAAATCACCGGGCCGGGAAACCGATACGTGACGGATGCAAAGAAGCTCGTTTTTGGGATCGTGGGTATCGATTCGCTGGCCGGACCTAGCGAGGTGGTGGTGCTCGCCGATGAAACCGCGCGCGCCTCCTTCATCGCGAGCGACCTCCTGGCCCAGGCGGAACATAGCGAGGATGCGTCCTCGATTCTCATCACCATGAGCCAGGAACTAGCGCTTGACGTTCTCGGCGAACTGGCAAATCAGATGTGTCAACTGCCTCGCGTTGCAGTGATTGAAAAATCTCTAACCAATTATGGCGCCATTATTGTGACGGACAGCCTTGAGGAGGGTTGCGCCCTCGTGAATGAGCTTGCCCCAGAGCATTTGGAGATGTTGTGCAGCGAGGAGGAATCGATTGCTTCGCGAATACGCAATGCCGGAGCAATCTTTTTCGGTGAGCAGACACCCGAAGCTGTTGGCGATTATCTGGCCGGACCTAACCATGTCCTGCCCACCAGCGGCGCAGCCCGCTTTTCGTCGGCGCTTAGTGTCCGCGACTTTGTGAAGCGAACCAATACGGCGAGGTTTACAGCATCGGAGCTTAAGACAACAGCGCCGATGATTGCGGCCCTAGCTCGATCTGAAGGGCTTGAAGCACATGCTCGATCAGCATTGATTCGGCAGGACGGGAACTGAACATGCGTAAGCCTCTTGAGGTCGTCAAACGACAAGTCCGCGACCTGCGGCCGTACACGCTGCGCCCGGATCGCGCCCTGACCAAATTAAACCAGAACGAGAATCCCTGGGATACGCCGGTTGAGATCAAGGATGAAACGCCGCGGAGGCTACGCGATCGGCAATGGTCGCGCTACCCGGATTTTGTGCCAGAGAAATTGCATCAACGTCTGGCGGAACACAGCGGCTGGACATCTGACGGGATCATTGCGGGCAATGGCTCGAACGAACTGATCCAAGCCCTGCTGATAGCGACGGTTGGCGAAGGAAGCCGCGTATTGATTAGTGAACCAACGTTTGCTCTCTACCGGCAAATCGCCACAGTCTTGGGTGCTGAGATCATTAATATACCTCTTACGCCCGAGTTTAGTTATGACACTCCGTCCTTGCTGTCTGCGATTCAATCGAGCAATCCCGACATAACCATCATCTGCTCGCCTAACAATCCCACCGGCTGCGTGATACCTCGCCACGACCTGGTGTCGTTGCTGCGAACATCCACCGGGCTGGTGATAGTTGACGAAGCCTACTTCGAGTTTGCGGACGAAACCGCCGGGCCGCTTTTGGAACGATATCGAAACCTCGTGGTGCTGCAGACTTTCTCGAAAGCCATAGCTATGGCCGCGCTACGGGTGGGCTATCTCCTGGCCGCGCCGGAGTTGGTTCGCGAGATCGCAAAGGCGGTGCTGCCTTACAACCTGAATATCGTTTCGCAGATCGCCGCTGAGGTGGCGTTGGAGATGTACAAAACTAGTCTCAAGCCGCAGGTCAGTATCATTCGGAGCGAACGCAGCCGGCTATTCGCGGAGTTGGGACGTATCGAGGGGCTGAGCCCTGTACCTTCACGAGCGAACTTCATGTTGGTTCGATCTTCGGCATTGCCGTCACGGATGTATCAACAACTCTTGCGGCGAGACATTCTCATTCGTGACCTAAGTGCCTACCCGATGTTGCAGGATTGCTTTCGGGTCAACGTCGGTACGCCGGAGGAGAACGATCAGGTTATAGCTGCGCTTAAGGAGATCTTAGCCAGAAAGGAGAAGGCAATCCGCGCGCAATCATCATGAGCGGCAAAGCAACGAAACGTCGAGCTGAAATCCAGCGGCAAACTAAAGAGACCGACATCCGTGTCAGTCTGTCTCTTGATGGAAATGGTAAGTCAAAGATTGCCACTGGCATTCCTTTTCTCGATCACATGCTGGAACTGTTCGGCCGTCACGGCTTGTTCTACTTGGAGATTAGTTGTCGCGGCGATCTTCATATCGACGACCATCATTCTGTCGAAGACTTGGCGATTTGTCTCGGGCAGGCATTTGCTCAGGCGCTCGGAGACAAAGCCGGCGTCAATCGCTATGGCGAGGCGATTGTGCCGATGGACGAGGCGTTGTGTCGTGCGGTCGTGGATCTCTCCGGGCGGTTCTATCTGGTTTATGAAGTGAAGACCCGAAAGCAACAGATCGGCAACTTCTCGGTCGAGCTGGCAGAACATTTCTGGCGTTCGTTTGCCGAGAGCCTGCGCTGCAACCTTCACCTCGATCTCTTACGCGGACGTAACACGCATCACATTTTGGAGGCGTCGTTCAAAGCCGTAGCTCGCGCGTTGCGCCAAGCAGTCGAGCGAGACGGTCGGATAAAGGGAGTATTGAGCACCAAAGGAAAGCTGTAAGGACATGACGGACCTAGCCATCATTGATTACGGAGTGGGAAACCTGCGTTCGGTCGAGCGAGCTTTTGCTGCTACCGGCAATCCCGCCACCATCACTGATGACTTGTCGTTATTGCGTCAAGCGAAAGGGCTCGTACTCCCAGGTGTAGGCGCATTCGCCGCTTGTATGAAGGCTTTATCGTCTCGTGGCTTCGACGCGCTCGTCCGTGAGCGAGTGGTTGAAGGGACGCCATTGCTCGGCATCTGCGTCGGCATGCAAATGCTATTCGAAGAGTCAGAGGAGTTTGGAAATGCCACCGGTCTCGGCTTGATTCGTGGCCGCGTACGCCGTCTGCCACGTGAAAAGCTGGTGCCACGGGTCGGCTGGAATCAGATCAAGAAACGAAACCCCCACCCGATATTGTCGCGGATCGAAGATCACGCGTTCTTCTACTTCGTGCACTCGTACTACTGCGAGGTTGGTGACGAAAGGATTGTGGTGGGCGAGACGGATTATGGAATTACCTATCCTTCGGTGATCGGTCACGGAGATTTGTGCGGTGTCCAGTTTCACCTGGAGAAGAGTCAGGCAGTCGGACTGCAGCTGCTTTCCAGCTTTGCTAAACGAGTCCGATTCAACATTTGGAATTGATTCAAGATGCTGGCGAAACGAGTCATTCCCTGTCTGGACGTTGATCGCGGACGCGTGGTCAAAGGGGTTCGCTTTGTCTCGTTGGTGGACGCGGGAGATCCGGTCGCACAAGCGAAGATTTACGATGAGCAAAAGGCAGACGAACTTACGTTCCTCGACATTACAGCTTCTTCCGACCAGAGGGACATCATTATTGATATGGTCCGTCGGGTCGCCGACGAAGTATTCATTCCCTTTACCGTTGGCGGTGGTCTGCGTTCGGTGGAAGACATTCGCGCGGTGCTACGAGCGGGCGCGGACAAGGTGTCACTAAACACGGCTGCGGTGAATTGGCCCACACTGATTGCGGACGGTGCTGAGACTTTTGGCAGTCAGTGCATTGTGGTTGCTATCGACGCCAAACGCCGCGAACCGAACGATCCGAGCAAGGGTTGGGAAGTCTTCACGCATGGCGGTCGCAAGAACGTAGGCCGGGACGCTCTTCAGTGGGCAGTGCTGTGCGAACAGCTCGGAGCCGGCGAGATTCTATTGACCAGCATGGATTGTGACGGCACGAAGGACGGCTACGACGTTGAATTGACACGCGCGGTTTCTGGCGCGGTGCGGATTCCGGTGATTGCTTCGGGCGGGGCAGGGAAGCCCGAACATTTCTATGAAGCATTGACGACAGGTGGCGCGAGCGCCGTTTTGGCCGCGTCGCTGTTTCACTTTGGCGAATGCACGATCGTGGATGTCAAGACATACTTGCGCAACCGAGGAGTAGTGGTGAGATGAACCTAAATATCGAAGAAATCCGATTCGGCGAGAGCGGACTAATCCCCGCCATCGTGCAGGACGCACGGACGCGTGAAGTGCTGACACTCGCCTACATGAATGCTGAGAGTTTGGAAAAGACACTGGAGAGCCGCGAGACCTGGTTCTGGTCGCGCTCGCGCTCCGAGCTGTGGCACAAGGGCGCGACCTCGGGCAACACCCAACGCGTCACCGAAATCCGTCAGGACTGTGACAGCGATGCCCTGGTCGTTTTGGTTGAACCCGCCGGGCCGGCTTGTCATACGGGCAAGCGCTCCTGCTTCTACCGAGATCTTAAAGGCGACGAGGTTAATCTCTCGGGGAACGGCACTAGTCTCGGCTCTGTCTTGAATGAACTCTACGATCTGATCGAATCGCGCTTGAGAGATCGACCGGACGGGTCCTACACAACCTATCTATTCGAGCAGGGGCTGGACAAGATTCTGAAGAAACTAGGCGAGGAGGCCAGTGAGACGATCATCGCAGCGAAAAACGATGAAAAGGGACCACTGGTGTCCGAGAGCGCCGATCTCCTCTATCACCTGATCGTCCTGCTGGTAGGTCGCGGGGTAACACTCGACCAGGTAAAGGCTGAATTGATTTCACGTCGCACGAAGGGAACGTCATCGTAGGCATAAGCCCTGAAAGCATCACCGAATGGAGATCGCTACTTGATTTTGCCGTGCGCCTAGCCCGCGAAGCCGGTGAGATCGCCAATCGATATTTCAAGGGCTCTTTTGTGGCGGAGCGCAAAGCCGACCAATCGTTGGTCACTAATGCCGATCGCGAAGCTGAAGCATATCTGCGGGCTGCCATTGCCCAAGCCTTTCCCGAAGACTGTATTTTGGGAGAGGAAGAAGAGGAACGAACCGGCACGTCCGGACGACGCTGGATAATTGATCCCATCGATGGAACCTACTCATTTGTTCATGGTGTGCCCCTCTATGCCGTCTTGATTGGTTTGGAGATCGATAATGAATCCGTCCTTGGAGTGGTCAACCTTCCAGCCTTGAATGAACTGGTTTACGCGGCGCGCGGGTTGGGATGCTTCTGGAATGGCGAAGCCGCCAGAGTATCGAGCACTACGTCGCTTGATGACGCACTACTTCTATCGACGGATTTTGGGACGTGTGAGCAACATGGATTCGGTACGGCCGCTGAGGTGTTACAAAGACGGGTCAGCGCACGACGGACCTGGGGTGACGCTTACGGTCACGTTCTCGTAGCCACTGGCCGGGCGGACATCATGCTCGATCCGGTCATGAATATCTGGGACTGCGCGGCATTGCTGCCAATAGTCGAAGAGGCAGGTGGGAGGTTCACTGACTGGCGAGGCCGAAACACAATACATGGAGGTAATGCGATTTCCACGAACGCATTACTCTTTGCTGAGGTAATGGATGTCATTCGCGAGAACCCCTCATGATGATTCTTCCGGCAATTGATCTTCGTAATGGTCGCTGCGTTCGTCTCACTCAGGGACGCAAGACGGCCGTCAGGGTTTATTCCGACGATCCGGTCCGAATGGCGCGACAGTTTCAGCGCGACGGAGCGCGCATGCTTCATGTGGTTGATCTCGACGCGGCCTTCTCCGAACGCGACTCACCCAACCATCGCGTGCTCCGGGACCTTGTCCGCGCGGTGGAGATACCCATCCAATTTGGTGGTGGAATTCGTACCCGGAAGGACGCGACCGAGGTCATTGAGTTAGGCGTCACCAGAATAGTGATCGGTACGATGGCAATTGAATCACCGGAGGTGCTGACGAAGATGCTGCGCCAGTTCGCGTCCGAACAGATTGCCATCGGAATTGACGCCCGCAACGGTCGAGTAGCCACCCGCGGTTGGGAAACTCAAGAGCA
>DATEUF010000025.1:0-2744 GCA_035283325.1 Pyrinomonadaceae bacterium
TGCTTCCAATGTCACGGTGAAATGCGCAAAGCGCAGTTTCAGCGTTCGACCCACCTGTTCCGCAACGAAGACCGAGAGAGCCGCATGACTTGCTCTCAATGTCATGAGCCACATGGTTCAATCGGCCCAAAGATGATGCGCACGGCCAATATCAACGAGACCTGCTACACGTGTCACGCTGAAAAACGTGGGCCTTTTCTCTGGGAACACTCACCAACGCGCGAGAACTGCATGACGTGTCATAAGCCGCACGGCTCAAACAACACCAACTTGTTGATTGCCAGAGCGCCGATGCTCTGCCAACAGTGTCATATCCAGGGCCGGCACCAGACCGTCGCCGGCAGGCCAAATTCAGGCTTCATCTTGAACAGAGCATGCCTGAACTGCCACTCGCAGGTCCACGGCTCGAATCATCCTTCAGGTATTCTCCTGCAACGGTAAGCGCACAGCGAGAATGGAGAGGAGAAGACAATGAGAAACCAACAAAACAGAAGATGGTCGCTGGGCCATTTCGTTGTACCCCTTGTTCTCTTGCTGGCGCCTCTTTCCACCTTGGCCCAGGAGCAGAGCATCATTGCTGCGAATAATGATCACATAGTCAAGAATGAGGAAAGCAAGAAGACCGAGCGAGCGAAGGAAGAGAATAAGACTAAAGACCAGGCGAAACCATCCGCGACGCCTGAGCCCAAACCTACGGGAAAGGGGCTTTTCAGCAATCTCGGTTTGCTCATAGATATCGGAGGTCAAGCGCGCAGCGTTACCGGCGAGAGACCGTCGAAGTTTGAGGAGTACAAGCGCGTACGCGAAGGCTTTTTGTTTCGAAGGTTCAGAATCGCTTCGAACCCGGCAGACACGCCGAAATTCTTTCGGCTGATAGGAAGAGGGCCGTCTGAGAGAGATCAGCAGTACCTGCTTGACATCGGTGAATACGGTAAGTATCGCACCACGGTCGAGTGGGGCCAATTGCCGCGGCTTTTTTCACGCGGGAGCCGCACGCCTTATGTCGCGCAAGGCAATGGGCTTCTTATAGTGTCGGATCAAATCAAGGCCACATTACAACCTTTGCTGGATGTCAGATCACCTACTCTGCCATTGGTAGCCGGCAATATCTTTCGCAACTCGCCGCTTATCAATATCCGACAGACCCGCGAGACGTTGAGCATTAACCAGACATTTCAAGTGACTTCGCATTGGAGCGTTCGCGCTAGATTTCTTGATTACAAACGCTCCGGATCGAAACCTCTTGGCATCGGCGCCTATGAGCGCCTTGCCACTCCGAATGCAGAAATCGGCATCACTACCGCGATCGGAGACTCTTTCCGCATTCTCAATCTGGAATTGCCGGAGCCGATCGACAGTCGCACAGATCAGATAACGTTTGGAACGAGCTACGTTACGCGTCACTGGGGGGTCAACTTCGATTACACTTTTTCTCAGTTCAACAATCGGATTGAATCTCTTACCTTCGACAATCCATTTCGACTCACTGACAAACAGGCCGTGGGAGGCCGTAACCGCCTGGAGTTTGCGCGCGGCATCTATGCCGAAGAGCCCAGCAACAAGTCCCACAGTTTCCTCATCTCGGCCTTCGTGGATTTGCCGGGCCATTCGCGGCTCGCCAGTGCGCTCGGTTGGAGTTTCTGGAAACAGAATGCGCAGTTTGTTCCTTTCACTCTCAATACGGCGATAGTGGCTAGTAACCTGCCGGCGGGTGTGTCGCCGACATCGCTTGCGGCATTGCCGCGTCAGAGTCTCGAGGGTGACGTTGATACTTTCACACAAGATCACGTCTTTGCGTCCCGACCCGCAAAAAACTTCTCGTTTGACATTCATTATCGTTCCTACGACTACAACAACACCACGCCGGACATGCTCTTCCCGGGCTCCGCGGCAGATAGTGAATCGTCCTGGCTCATAAGCCTCGGAACCGAACCTATGGAAAATATGCCGGTCTCGTTTCATAGACAGAACTTCACTGCCGAAGGCACCTGGGACATCGCGAAGTGGCTGAAGTGGAAGATTGAGTATCAGTGGGAAGGATGGGACAGAGCGCACCGGCAAGTAGCTAATTCGAACGAGAATACCTTTGGCACTCAGCTTAGTTACAAGCCCAATAACAGGTTCGAAAGCAAGCTGATCTACCGCTATTCCGATAGAACACCTCGCGCTTATGATCCGGGCGTACTGGAGTTTAACCAGCTCAGGGTCTTCGACCAGGCCAAGCGCATTCGTCATAACGCAAATCTGCAATGGCAATATTCAGTAACGCCAAAGCTGGGGCTCTCGGGCACTTTCTCGTATCTGCGCAACAATTACGACAAGAACTTCTTTGGGTTGGTGAGATATCTGCAGGGGCAGGGGAGTGTTGATTTACTCTACATGCCAAACGAGACAACCACCTTTTACGCCAACTACTCACGCGAGCGTTACAGCTCTTTGCTGCACAGCATTGCCAAGACGGGAGTGCCTTTCGATCTTAGAAACAGGTGGAATCGGGAGGATCGCAACTCGAATGACAGCTTTGGTATTGGCGTGACCTCCTACTTTGCTAAGGGCAAATTGCTTCTCGATGCCAACTACGCGCTCTCGCTCTCTAATGATCGGATTACGACGGCGAATTTGACTGCGGTGTCCCCGACCGCAGTCCTAAACGCTACCGCGTTTCCGTTTCCGGACGTGAAGAGCAACTACCACGAACTAAACGTGGATACCAGCTACCAGTTGACCGACAACATCGCCCTGGG